>CALGYO010000112.1 GCA_937934715.1 uncultured Desulfovibrionaceae bacterium
TACGGCCAAACAAAGGATTCCCCATATGTTGATCGACTCCACTTTGCGCGAAGGGGAACAGCTCTACCGGGCCTATTACGACGCCCGCGCGAAACGCCGCATCCTCGACCTGCTCGGGCGCCTGGGCGTGGAGGAAATCGAGGCCGGCTGGGCGGGCAAGGAGGATCTGGCGCAAACCCTGGCCGACGCCAGGCAAGCCGCCCCGAACGCGGCCATAAGCGTCTGGGTCCCCTGCCGGGAGCCTGATCCCGCCGCCTTTCCCCTCGCCCTGGTCCACAGGATCAATATGGGCGTTCCGGTTTCCGACGCTCACAGGGAAAAACGCCTGGGGATCGGCCGGGAGGAGCTGCTTTCCCGGGTCGCGGCCATGGTCGCGGCCTGGCGCAAGGCCGGGGCGGGCTATGTTTCCGTGGGACTCGAGGACATTTCCCGGGCGGACCTGTCCTTCGCCTTGGAGGCCGGGCGGACCGCCTTGCGGGCGGGCGCGTCCAGGGTGCGGATCTCGGACACGGCCGGGCTTCTGTGCCCGTCGGAGATGTCCAGGCTCGCAAGGCTCTTCAAGAGCGCCCTGGCCTGCGAGCTGGCCGTCCACTGCCACAACGATTTCGGCATGGCCGCGGCCAACGCCCTGTCCGCCCTGGACGCCGGAGCGGACTACGCCGACGTTTCGGCCCTGGGCTCGGGCGAGCGCGCGGGCATCGCCCCCCTGGAACAGGCCGCGGCCTATCTGACCCTGCGCCGCGGCCGCAAGGAATACGATCTCATGGCCGTCAAGGCGCTGTGCGCCCTGGTTTCGGACCGGGCGGACATCGCCGTGTCCCGGATCGCCCCCGTGGCCGGGGCGGACATCTTCGCCTGCGAATCCGGGCTGCACGTGCACGCCATGGCCCGCGACCCCGCCCTGTTCGAACCCTACCCGCCGGAGGCGGTGGAGGCCTCGCGCATCGCGGCGGTGGGCAAGAAAAGCGGCAAGGCCGCCGTCCGTCTGGTCCTGCGCGATCTGGGGGTGGAGGTGGACGAGGACAGCCTGCCCGGGCTGACCGCCGACATCCGCCGCCTGTCCGCCCAGCTGGAACGTCCCCTGACCTGCGCCGAGACCCTGACCCTCGCCGGGAAAGCCCTTGACGAGCGCGAACGCGACGGCGGGAAGATCTCCCCTGGCCCGGCGCGTCCTCTGCGCCGTTCGGCCTGATCCTCCGCATTCCCCCGCCTGGCGCCGCTCCCTCAGCCGCCCTCCGTTTCCGGCGGCCGCGTATCTTTCGCAACGCCCCGCGCGTCATTTTGCTGTGGCGAAACGCCGCCATCACGGCCATGCCGTCTGTTTCGCAAGCATTCGCGGCCAGTCCGCCGCGCGACGCGCGCCCATTCGAGCGCGCCTTCGGCGAAAACGGATGGCTTTCGTTTGACAAGGAAGTCCGTTGTGACCAGTATGCCGTATGTTACGAAGGCGTGACCATGCGGTCATGCCGGCGTGAAGCCGCAACGGCCCCAAAGGGATACGGACGCCATGAACGAGGTCTTCTCCGGGCGCGAAACGGACGACGAGCGGCTGATGCTCGTTTTCGAGGCCTTTTCCGGCGCGCCCCAATTGGCGGCCCTTCTTGGACCCGATCTCGTCCTCACCCGGGTCAACGCCAGCATGGAAGCCTTTTTCCGCAAACTCCCCGGTCCGCTCGCGGGCAAACGCCTGGACGAGCTGCCGGGCTTTTCCTTCCTGACGCGGCGCAGTCCGCAGGTTCTGCGCGCCCTCTCCGGCATCCCCGTCCCGCTGACGATTTCCCTTGGCAAAAGCGGCGTCAATGAGGATTCGCTTTCGGGAACGCTGTCCGCGAGTCCCGGAGGCGGGGCGCTTCTGGTTCTGACCCCCGTGTCCGGCCCCCCTCCCGTCCGCGCGCCGGGACAGGATTTCCTCGAAACCCTGTTCGCCAGCCATCCCGACGCCATTCTGGTCCTCGACCGCGACTACCGCGTGGCCCGCGCCAATCCGGCGGGCTGTTCCTTTTTCGCGAAACCCTGGACGGAGATCGAGGGGCGGCGCTGTTTCGATCTGCTCAAAGAAACGGACGTCTGTGACGATTGTCCGGTGAAAACGGTCTTCGCCCAGGGAACGACGAGCTCGTGCCAGCGGTATGAACGATCGAGCAAACGCTATCTCGATTGCCTGGCCGTTCCCCTGAACGGCCCGGAAGGCCGTCCGGACCAGGCTATCCTCATCCTGCGCGACGCCACCCGATCCAGGCGGGAACAGGAGTTTTTCCGCAAACGGGAGCGCCGCAACGAAGCCATCCTCTCGGCCATCCCGGACTTGATGTTCGTTCTCGACGCGAAAGGAACCTTCATCGACTGCCGGGCCGGCGACGGGGACGCCCTGCTCGTTCCGCCGGAAGTCTTCATCGGAAAAACCGCCGCCGAAATCCTGCCTCCCGGGCTGGCGGCCCTGACCATGGAAAAAATCGCCGCCGCCAGGAAAGAGGACGGCGCGGTGCAATGCTACCGCTACAGCCTGAACCGCCAGGGCGAACTCCTGCATTTCGACGCCCGCATGATCCGCTACGGCCTGGACCGGTTTCTGGCCATCGTGCGGGACGTCACCGAATCGCGGCGCA
The DNA here is from genome assembly GCA_937934715.1 of uncultured Desulfovibrionaceae bacterium. Classification (GTDB taxonomy): domain Bacteria; phylum Desulfobacterota; class Desulfovibrionia; order Desulfovibrionales; family Desulfovibrionaceae; genus CALGYO01. The sequence goes on from CALGYO010000112.1 coordinate 2,607, forward strand.
ACGAGATGCTGCTTGCGGCGAGCGAATCCCGATTCAGAACCTTAAGCGAGGAAAGTCCGATTTCCATCATGCGGTTCGACGCCAAGGGAACCATCACCTTCGTCAACCGCTGGCACATCGAGAAATTCACGCGGGGCGCGCTCGACAAGGATTTCTTCCTGGGCCGCGGCGTGACGGAGCTGCCGGGAATCCGTTCCGCCGGAATCCAGGGGGCCGTGGCGGCGATTCTCGACGGGCAAACCATTCATCTGGACGAGGTGGCCGTGCCGAGGTTCTCGGCGGGCCACAGCGGCTATCAAAGCGTCTGGGGCGCGCCGATCTTCGAAAACGGCAAGGTGGCGGGCGGCGTGCTCATCCGTCAGGACACCACGCAATACGTGCGGGCCATGGCCGCCCTGCGCCACAACGAGGAACGCCTGGCCCTGGCGCTGGACGCGGTGGAGGACGCCGTGTGGGACCTCTACCCCCAGACCGGGGAAATCTATTTCAGCCCCAGGTTTCACGCCATGATCGGCTGCGCCGGCGAGGACTGCCCGGCCGCGTACGAGGAGTGGAAAGCCCTGGTCCACCCCGAGGACCGGCAGCTCTTCGAATCGAGCCTCTTCAACCATCTGGAGGAAAAGGCCCATTTCGCGGTCCAGTGCCGGCTTTCCCTGGCCAAGGGCGGCTGGCTGTGGGTCCAGGTCCGGGGAAAGGTCGTGGCCGTCGACCAGGAAGGACGGCCGGCGCGCATGGCGGGAACCGTGGCGGACATCACCCGGCGCATCGAGGCCGACACGCGCCTGCGGGAGGCCAAGGAGCAGGCCGAAACGGCCAACCTGGCCAAATCCGCCTTCCTGGCCAACATGTCCCACGAGATCAGAACGCCGCTCAACGGGATTCTCGGCATGCTCCAGCTTTTGGAATGCACAGCCCTGGACCCCGAGCAGCGGGATTACGCCGCGTCCGCCATAACCTCCTGCCACAGGCTGACGTCCCTGCTTTCGGACATCCTGGATCTGTCGCGCATCGAAACCGGCAACGCCGTTCTTCGAAAGGAACCTTTCGATCTTCGCCAGGCCCTGCGGTCCGTGGTCCAGCTTTTCCTCCCCAACGCCACGGCCAAGGGGCTTTGGATCAACCTGACCGTGGACGAAACCCTGCCTCGCCTGCTCGTGGGCGACGCCTTGCGCTTGCATCAGACGCTCTGCAACCTGGCGGGCAACGCCGTGAAGTTCACGGAAACGGGCGGCGTCGAGATAGAGGTCCAATCCCTGCCGCCCAGGCGGCCGGGAACCGTCCGGGCGCTTTTCAGGGTGGCGGATACGGGCATAGGCATGCCCCGGGACATGCTCGCCGAGGCGTTCCAGCCCTTTGTCCAGGCCGAGACCGCCTACACCCGGCGTTTTCAGGGCGCGGGTCTGGGACTGGCCATCGTCAACCGCCTGATCAAGCTCATGGGCGGGGACATCCTCATGGACAGCGAGCCGGGACAAGGCTCTGAAGTGATCCTGCGTCTGGATTTCGAAAGCGCCGGAGGGCTGGACGAGGAGGCGAAAAAAGAGGAAGATTTCTCCGTGTCCGGCGGCAAGAGGAGAAGAATCCTGCTGGTGGACGACGACGAGACGGGACGGACGGCCTGCGCCAGGCTTCTGGAACGCGCCGGATACGAGACCGTCGAGGCGTCCACGGGATCGGCTGGCTTGCAGGCGCTTCACGACCAGCATTTCGATCTTTTACTGCTGGACATCCAGCTCCCCGACATCGACGGCGTCCAGGCGGCCAGGCTCATCCGGCAAAGCCCGCATTTCCAGGACAAGGCGAACCTGCCCATCCTGGCCCTGACGGCCTACGCCATGCCCCAGGACCTGGAGCATTTTCTGGACGCGGGCATGAACGGCCGGCTGATCAAACCGGTCGGGCGCGAGGAGCTTCTCGAGGCGGTGGAACGGATCATTTCAGGATAACTTCGCGGCGATCGGCTTGCGTTTCGGCCGGACTCCCCGACTTCCCGGCGCGCCGGGACAGGACGCTTGACCGAACGTGAAATTGAACGACCTGCAACTCGACGCTCTCGCCGAGTTGATCAACATCGGATGCGGCAAGGCCGCGGGCGCCATGTCCCAGATGACGCAATCCAGCGTCGATCTGTGCGCCCCGGAAATCACCGTGCTCGACGAATGCCGGCTGGCCGCCTACGCCGAATCGTTTTCCGGCGCCGCCTGCGACGTGACCGCCCTGGATTTTTCCGGAGCCCTGGCGGGACAGGCCCTGCTGCTACTCCTCAAGGAAAGCGCCGACAACCTGGTGGCCCTTTTGACCCAGGGCATGCATCCGGACCGCGCCTCCCCCGGCATGCGCGAGGACGCCTTGCGGGAAACCGCCAACGTGGTCCTCATCTGGATCGCCAGCGCCATGGCCAACGCCCTCGGCCACAGCCTGGACTACAGCCCCCTGCGCTACGGCTCCTCCCTCGAGGACATGCTGCCCAAGGTCTGCGATCCGGGCTCCTCGGCCCTGCTCATCAAGGCGGGCTTTTCCCTGCGCCACAAGCTGGTCAACGGCGACATCCTCTTCCTGTTCCCGGCCCAGGAATTCATCCGCTTGCTTGAGGCCGTGGACCGGCTCATCTCAAAGGCCCGGCAATAAGGACGACGCTCCGCGAGCCCTGTCTTTCAGGCCTCGCCAGCCGACGCGTCCCTGTCTGAGGGATCAAGCGGCGCGTCCGCGCGCCTACCTTTTGCCGGGAATGCGTTCCTGCCCGGCGCGCTGGATGCGCTGGCCCCCCTGGCCCGGGGGATCGCCGCGCAGCAGTTTGACGTAGACCTCGCCCGTATGGGCGGCGAAGACGATCTTGCGGCCCCGGCCGCCGCCCACGTGGGAAGCCGTGACCCGAAGGCGCATGGCGGCCAGGGTTTCAAAAGCGGCCCTGACGTTTTTCTCCCCGATGCACGACCCGTCCCGAAAGATGGTCCCCGCTCCGCCGAAAACCTTGCACTCCACGTCGCGAAGCCTGACGCGCCTGTCCTCCAGCCGGGCGCAAATGCGTTCGATGGCGGAATCGACGTATTTGTAGGGCTCCGCAACGCCGTTTCCGCTTTCGTATTCCCCTTTGTACGGCAACAAGGCGTGGAACAGGCCGCCGACGCCCGTCTTCCGGCAAAAAAAGGTGACCGAGACGCAGGAGCCGAGCACGGTCTGCGTCAGCGTGGGTTCGGTGAAAACCTCGCCCTGGCCCACCAGAAGATAATGGCAGGCGAGCCCCGGGTATTCGTCTAGAACTTTTCGCACAAACCGGCTTCCTCGTCCGAAAGCGGATTTTCCAGAACGTCCAGGCCCCGCAGGGTTTCCACCAAAAGGGCCTGGTCGACCGGCTTGGTCATGTACGCGGCCGCGCCCTCCTCGTACTGGGCTTTGAGCATGTTGCCCGGATCGTCCAGGCTCGAGACCATAACCACCTTGACCCGGCCGTCTGGCTCCACGCCCGCCTGGTCCTGGATGTCCCTGATGATGCGCAGGGCGTTGTGGCCGTCCATGCCCGGCATGAGAATGTCCATGAGCACCAGGTCGAACGGCCGTCCGCCGTCCAGGGCCTGGGCGAACAGGCGGCAGGCCTCCCGGCCTCCGGCGGCTTCGCTGATCTCCCCGTAGGGCTCCAGGGCCTGGCGCAACAAGGCCCGCTGATAACTGCTGTCGTCGGTGATGAGAATACGCGGCATGGGAACTCCTTCTCGGGCGCCTGCCGCCGCCAGGCGCATTTCTTGGCGAATCCGGTCTCGCGGACCGTTCGATTGCGCGGGGCCGGTTCCCGCGTTTCCCGCAAGCCGTCCGGCCGGATCGCGGGCCGGACCTACGGCTTTGCGCCCGCGCGCTCGCCGCCCGGCCGCTCGCGGCCGTCCATCTCGGCCAAGGCCGTGCGGGCCAGGGCCGGAATGTCCAGGACCAGGGCCATGTCGCCGTCCTCGGTCACGGTCCCCCCGAGCACCCCGGGCACGTTGCCGAGCGCCGGTCCCAGTCCCTTGAGCACGGCCTGTCCCCGCCCGAGCACTTCGTCCGCGGCCACCCCGAAACGGCCTTCCCCGGTTCTGACCACAACCACGTTCACCCTGTCCGGCGGCTGACCGTCCAGCCTGAAAAATTCCCGCAGGCACAAAAGCGGCAACGCCCGGCCCCGGAAGGAAATCATCCCGGGCGCTCGCCCCCCTTCGGCCCCGCGCCCGCCGAAATCCGCCTCCAGGCATTCCTCCACATAGTCCAGGTGGAAATAGTAGCGTTCCCCGGCCACGCCCACCAGCAGGCAGTCGATGATGGCCAGGGAGGCGGGCAGGCGGATGACGAAGGCCGCGCCCCGGCCGGGAACGCTGGCGGCCTCCACCCGGCCGCGCAGGGCGCGTACGCCCTCGCGCACCGCGTCCATGCCCACGCCCCGGCCGGAAACCTCGCCCAACGCCTGGGCCGTGGACAGGCCGGGATGAAATATCAGCTCCAGCAGGTCGCGCTCCCCCAGCTGATCCTGGGGGGAAACGAGCCCCATGGCCTCGGCCTTCCGGCGCAGCCGGCCCGTATCGACGCCCGCGCCGTCGTCGCGCACCTCGATGACCACCTCGCTGCCCTCCTGGCGGGCGGCGATCTCGATGCGTCCCGTTTCCGGCTTGCCCAGGGACTTGCGCACGGCGGGCGGCTCCAGGCCGTGATCCACGGCGTTGCGCAAAAGATGGATGAAGGGCGCGTTCAGGCGCTCGATGACGGTCTTGTCCAGCTGGGCGGCCCCGCCGCTCATGACCAGCTCGGCCTTTTTCCCCAGCGCCGCACAGGCGTCGCGCACCAGTCTGCGGTATTTGGCGTAGCCCGTGGAAAGCGGCAGCATGCGCATGCCCAGGGTCCGGTCGCGCAACAGCGCGCTGATCCGCTCGATTTCCTCGGCCACCGCATCGAATTCCCGGTTTCCGGTCCGCCGGACCAGCCCGGTCAGCCGGGTCTGGACGATGCCGAGTTCGCCCACCAGGTCGAGCAGGTCGTCCAATTCCGAGGACGGCAGGGTGATGGAGGCGATGCGCTCGTCCATTTTGGCGGCTTCCGCCGTCCGCAGGTCCGCCTCGTCGTCCGGGCCGTCCGCATCATCCGGGCGGTTTGCGTCCGTCCGGGCCAGCGTAAGCGCCTGGGCCGCCTGATCGACAGCCCGCTTCAGGCGCGCGCTCTCGGCGGCGAGTTGGCCGTCATGGCCCTGACCGGCCGCAGCCGCCGCCAACCGGACCAGATCGAAGGCCCGCAGGAGCGCCCCGGTCAGTTCCCCGTCAATGGGCAACTCGCCGTTTTTCAGGGAGGACAGGACGGATTCCAGGGCGTGGCAGAAGGACGACAGCGCCGTCGCGCCGAAGGAGGCGGCGTCGCCTTTTATGGTGTGGGCGGCGCGCATGGCCGCGTCCAGGGACGGCCCCCGCATCGAGGGCGGAAGCCGTTCGATATCGAGCAAGGCCGACTCCACATCGGCCAGCTGCTCATTGCAGCTTTGAACGAACATTTCCTGAAGCTTGTCCAAAACGACCCGCGCTTGACGGCGATTGGCGATAACGCGTCCGGACGGACGGTTACGAAACCAGGAGCTCCAATTGCCGCCGCAAGGCCTCCTCGTCGACCGGCTTGTTCAGAAATCCGGCCACGCCAAGCTTCAGGCAGCGCTGCCGGGTGGTCTCCTGGATATCGGCGGTGACGACCAGAACCTTGGGGCTTTTACCCGAAGCGGCCAGTTTTTCGAGCGCCTCGACGCCGCCCATGTCCGGCATGTTCAAATCCAGGAGCAGGACGTCGGGCGCATGGGCGGCGGCCATTTCCAGGGTTTCCCGGCCGTTGGCGGCCTCCATGACCTCAAACCCGGCGTCCCTGGCCGTTTTCGACAGATTGAACCGCTGAAACATCGAGTCGTCCGCTATAAGCAGCGTCGGCATATCCGCTTCCCCCCGGTTTTCCTTTGGCGCATGCGGTGTTTTTGTACCCTGGCGGATCATCCCCGGCAAGACCAAACTCCCGCCATGCCCGCCGCGTTCCAAAATAGAGGGATCGGCCGCCGCTTCCGATCCACGAATCCTGGAACGCCCGTCCGGAATCCGGGGATGCGGAGCCCATCCGGCCTTGGCATGATCCCTGCTTCAGAATTGCGGGGACGACGCGCCCCAGGGAGCGAACTCATGAAAACGCCACTACTTGGCCTTCTGTGCGACGAGGAGGGAGCGGTCAGCGTGGAGTACGCCATATTGGCCAGCCTTATCGCGGGCGTGATCGTGGGAGCGGTCACGCTGTTCGGCCAGACGCTGCGGGATACGCTCTTCGGCAGAGCGCTGGACATCTTGCCCTAGGGCCGCGCCCCATGCGCCGCAGGGAGGGGAAAAGACGGCGGCCCTGTTGAAACGCGCGGACGCGCGTTTCAACAGGGCCGCCTGAATTGATTCTTATACGGAGCGCCGGGCTAGATCGCGGCGGCGGCCGCGGCCGCGCACTCCTCGTATTGCGTCACGAGTTCCCGCATGAGTTCGGCCACGGACACGATCTTGTTCACCCGGTAGGCGTTTTGCCCCGCGAAAACGAGACCGCTGTCCACGGCGCCGCGCCGGGCGTTCAAGAGGGCCCGGGTGATGCAATACGGGCTTTTGGCCACGTCGCAGCTGTGGATGCAGTGGTAGGGACAGACGAAGGGGGCCTTTCCGCCGCCCTCCATGTCCTCGATGAACCGGTTGCGGATGGCCCGGCCGGGCAGGCCCACCGGGCTCTTGACGATGGCGAGATCCTTTTCCTCGGCCCGCAGATAGGCCTGTTTGAAGGCCTCGTCGGCGTCGCACTCGTAGGTGGCCACGAACCGGGTGCCCATCTGCACCCCGGCCGCGCCCATGGTCAGGTACTTGTGGATGTCCGCGCCGGTGTAGACGCCTCCGGCGGCGATGACCGGTATGGGCCGTCCCGTCTTGTCCTCGAAGGGCGCCACGGCGTCCAGGACCTCGGGAACGAGCTTTTCGAGCCGGTATTCCTCATCCTTGATCTGTTCCGGCCGAAAACCCAGATGGCCGCCCGCCATGGGGCCTTCCACCACGAAGGCGTCCGGGACGCGGCCGTTGCGGCCGAGCCATTTGCGGCAAAGAACCTGGGCGGCCCGTCCCGAGGAAACGATGGGAACGAGCTTGGCCGCCGCGTCTTCGCCGGCGCAGGCGGGCATGTTGAGGGGCAGCCCCGCGCCGGACAAAATGATGTCCGCGCCCTCTTCCGTCGCGGCCTTCACCAGCTGCGGGAAATCGGTCATGGCCACCATGACGTTGACGCCGATGATGCCCTTGGTCAGGCTTTTCGCCTTGCGAATCTGTTTTCGCAGGGCGTTTTCATTGGCGTGTTTGGGATTCTGCTTGAAATCGGGCTCCGCCCAGCCGATGCCGGCCGTGGCGATGACGCCCACTCCCCCGGCGTTGGCCACGGCGGAAGCCAGACCGGACAGGGAAACGCCGATGCCCATGCCGCCCTGGATGATGGGCAGCGGGGCGACAAGATCGCCGATAATGAGATGTGGAATGGCCATGCCGGGTTTCTTTCCTTTCACGCTGGCAACGCGCCGCCTTTATTTGAGAAAGGGCGGGCCGCCATGGGGCCCGCATGCTTGGGGAAGGATTCGTGAATCGGATTGGCGAAGGCGCAATTTGGCCCGGTCTTTCCAACAACGGCGCGCCAAGCTCCCAAGCGGCGCTCAGTTATCCGTCGCCACGGCGCTGACCGGTCGGCCCTTCGGCGGCCCGGAGAGGGTCGTCGCATTGAACGGACGATTAGCCTTCAGCCAAATCGTCCCCGCAGTCAAGCCCTTTGAAAGGTTTTCCCCGCATCCGCGAAACAATCAGCCGGAATGCCTCACGAAAGCGCCTTCCTGCCTTCCCATCGCCCTCCGTTCGCCCCGCCGGTCTCCCGCAAGCGCCCTCACCTCGCCGCGCTCCAAAGGCCCTCTACGCCCGAGGCCCGCTCGCGCGGACGGGGTTCACGGTTCGGGCGCTCGTGTCGCTTTATCAAAATGCGCAGACGCGAATTTTGAGAATACTCAGCTAAAATATAACATTTTTCTCTTGAATAGCCTTGGCATGTCTTTCAAGAATGGGGCGCGTCCCGGATGCGGCAGGCGCGGGGACATGCGCAAGGGCTCGCTCTTGTCGCGGCGGCGCGGCGATGGATGCGCGGACCGGTTCGAGGCCGGACGCCGCCTTGCGGCGACGCCCGGCCAGGGGGGTGAGGGGATGGCGGCAAAGCTCTTCAGGAAAGCCTGGTTCCCAGCTGATAGGCCGCGACGGCCAGGAAAAAGCCCAGGGCCGTATTGAAGATCACGGCGAAGCCCGCCCATTTCCAGGACGCTTCCTTGGCCATGACCGCCACCGTGACGAAGCACGGGGCGTAGAGGATGGTGAAGATGATGAGGCTGATGGCGGACATTTTCGAAAAGGCCGGGTCATTGGCCAGTTTTTCGGAAAGGGATCCGGCCTCTTCCGGGTCCACCTCGCCCAGGGCGTAGGAGGTGCCTAGCGTGGAGACCACCACTTCCTTGGCCGCAAGCCCGCCGATGAGCGCGATGTTCACCCGCCAGTCAAAACCGGCCAGCCTGCTCACGCCCTCGAGCGCCAGGCCCACGCGTCCGGCCACGGAGTCGCGCAGCGCTTCCTCGGCCTCCAGGTTGCCGATGTCCGTAAGCCTGGCGGACAGCGCCTCGTCCGCATCGGCGGCCACGCCCTTGGCCTGCGCCTGCGCTTCGACCTCGGCCCGCATACTCTCGAAGGAGGCGGCTTTTTCCTCGGACAGACCGGGAAAGGTCATGGCCGCCCACAAAAGGATGGAAATGGCCAGGATGACGGTACCGGCCTTGCGGATGTACTGCCAGGCCCGCTCCCAGGTATGGATGCACAGGCCCGAGAACCGGGGCAGGCGGTAGGGCGGCAGCTCCATGATGAAGGGCGTGCTTTCGCCCCGGACGAAGGTCCCGCGTAAAAACCTGGCGATGACGAGCGCGGCCGCCCAGGAGGCCAGGGTGATGACGAAAAGGACCATGCCGCCGTCGCGGGGAAAAAAGGCGGCCGCCAGGAGCAGGAAAACCGGGACCTTGGCCCCGCAGCTCATGAACGGCGCGGTCAGGATGGTGGCCAGACGCTCCTTGGGGCTGCGCAGGGTCCGCGCGGCCATGACCCCGGGAACGGCGCAGCCCCCGGGGATGCCGCCCGAGATGATGAACGGCATGACCGAGCCGCCGTGCAGTCCGAAAGCCCTGAAGACCCGGTCCAGCATGTAGGCCATGCGGGCCATGTAGCCCAGGTCCTCCAGGAAGGTCAGCAGGAAGAACATGATGATGATGAGCGGCACGAAGCCGAGCACGCCGCCTACTCCGCCGATGACGCCCGAGACCACCAGGGACTGGAGCAGGCCCTCGGGCAGGATGGCCGCGGCCCCTTCGGCGAGCATCTCGAAGAAGCTCTCCAGCCAGCCCATGGGATATTCGCCCAGGATGAAGGTGGCCTGGAACATGAGATACAGGGCGCCCAGCATGATGACCGGGCCGAAAAGCGGATGGGTCAGGATGCGGTCGGCCTTGTCGGAGCGGCGGATGCTGTCCAGGGAGGCGTCCTTGCGCAGCACGCCCTGCTTGAGCAGGGAGGCGATGAAGCCGTAGCGGTAATTGGAAATCTCGGCGTCTGGGGAGGATCCGGCGGTATCGGCCAGATGCTTGGCCGTGGCGGCGGCGATGTCCTCCAGCGTGGCGGACAGGGCGCCCGCCGCCCGTCCCATGGCGATGACGTCCTCGTCGTTCTCGAGGTACTTGAGCGCGAGCCAGCGGGCCGGGTAGCGCCCGGTCAGAAAGCCCTCCTTCTCGATGAGCCTGGTCATGGACAGGATGGCCTCGTCGATGTCCCGGCCGTAGGAAATCTCCAGGGGGGTCCAGCTCCCGCAGTTGTCCAGGGCGTAGCGCATGGCCTCGTTGATGAGGTTCTCCTTGCCCGTCCCGTTCCTGGCCACGGTCTCCACCACCGGGCAGCGCAGAAGCTCGGCCAGCCTGGCGCCGTTCAGGATAAGCCCCCGGCGCTTGACCTCGTCCATCATGTTGAGGGCCAGGACCATGGGCGCGCCGAGCTCCATCAGCTGCACGGTCAGGTAGAGGCCGCGTTCCAGGGCGCCCGCGTCGATCACGTCGATGACCACGTGGGGCTTTTCCTCCACAAGAAAACGCCGGGCGGCCAGCTCGTCGGCGGAGTAGGCCGTCAGGGAATACATGCCGGGCAAATCCACCACGTTGACCCGGCGGCTTCCCACGGACATGCGGCCCTCGCGCCGCTCCACCGTGACCCCGGGATAGTTGCCCACGTGCCGCCTGGCGCCGGTCAGGGCGTTGAACATGGTGGTCTTGCCGGAATTGGGATTGCCGGCCAGGGCGATGACCAAAGACTCGCTCATGATGCACTTCCTTATCGCGAGGCCGGAGGCTTCGCGTTCGTTTTACCGGTTCTCAAGGGGAAGGGACGAAAGGTCCGGGGAGGTCTGGCCGTCCGCCAGATCGCGAAGGGCCCGGGCCAGACTCGACAACCCGGAGCTGCGCAGGAATTTCACCGGCGTCATGCGCCGTCCGCAGACTTCCTTGACGCATTTGCAGGCGTCGTGGCTCACGCAGTCCACGGGACAGACCACCGCGTCCGCCGAGCCCACGAGCTTGGGCAGGACCTTGGTGGTCTCCTCCAGCCCCCCGTCATGGCGCAGGAACAGGCCGCCGTGGCGCTCCACCATGGCCCGGTAGCGGCAGGCCAGGCTTTCCCGGCCTCCCACGTAGAGGATGCGCTTGCCGCACAGGCCGGGACAGGGACATTCCCCGGCGACGGCCTTTTCGCAGCGGCCCTGGCAGCCGCCTTCGCCCTGGATCGCGAGGATCCGCTCCATCTCGTCTTCGAGAAAACGGACCTCGGCCCGCTTTTCGGCCAGTTCCTCGTTCATCCAGTCCAGACGCCGGGCCTTGGCCTCGTCCCGCCGGACCAGTTCCTCGTTGCGGGCGGTCAGGTCGCGCAGCATGGCCGAAAGGGAGGCCAGGGAGTGGCGCAATCCCTCGTTCTCGGCGGCCAGCGCCCTGGTTCCGCAGTCCTTGGAACGCTGCCGGGCCTTTTCCAGCTCCAGGCAGGAGGCCGTCAGCCGGACCGTAAGCTCCCTGTTCTCCCGGGTCAGATCGCGCAGGCGGTCCCTGAAGGCCGCGCGCGTCCTGGCGCTTTTGTCGCGCAGGGCGTCGTAGTCCCGCTCAAGCCGGGACAGGCGCCTGACGTCCGCCCTGTTGGCCGCGCCGCACAGATGGGAGAGCATATGGACGTGGCCGAAGACCTCGGAAGCGAACTCGGGGGAGACGCCGGGATGGGTCATGCAGGCGAAATAGGGCCCGGGGACGTCCCCCTCCTCCATGGCCTTTTTCCACAGGGCCCGGAGTCCGGCCTCGTCCTTGACCTTGCCGAACCGGCGCAGGGCGCCCTGGTATTTTCGCTCCAGCGCCTTGTCCACCGCCTTGGATACGGCGTTTCTCTCCTTGCACAGCCCCACGAAGGTTCCATGCACGGCGTATTCGCTCGCCCCGGGCTCCAGAACGAGCCGGGTCTTCGCCGCGATCTTCTTCAATTCGGCCAGACTCAGGCAGGTTCCCACAAGAGAACACTGGCAATTGACGAGTTCCCAAATCCTTGCTCGCATGGCGTCCTCCTTCCCGCGCTTTCCGCCGGTTTTCATGCGGGACCGTCTAGCGGTCCTCGCACTCCACCACGATGCGGTCCGCCTCGTTGTTGCGCATGGTCAGGGTGAAGCCGCGCAGACGCAGGGCCACGGGGTCGCGCAGCGGCGCCTTGCCCACCACCTGGGCCTCGGTTCCGGGAATGAGCCCCATGTCCCGGATGCGGCGGCCAAGCTCGCCTGAGGCCTCGATGGCCTTAATCCGGCAACGCTGGTTCACCTGGATTTTCCGCAAATTGGTCAGGGTCGGCATCTGTTCCTCCTTTTTAAAATGATTCTCATTATCAGTATGTCGCCAGAAAAAAATATCATTCAAAATCCCACGCCCGGACGACCCGGTCGCCGCCCAGGAACTTGGCCCGGTACAAAGCCCGGTCGCAAACCGCGATCAAGGCCTGTCCCCGCCGCGCGGGATCCGGCTCCCCGGCGAACGCGCCGCAGGCCGCCAAGCCGATGGAAACCGAGCAGCCGTACCCGTTGGCCCCGGCGAAAGCGCATCTGATCCGCTCGCAGGCCTGATAGGCCGCCTCGTCGTCCAGGCGGGTGAACAGCGCACAGAACTCGTCCCCGCCCATGCGAAACAGAGAGTCCGCCCCCTCGCGCACGCAATCGCGCATGACCCGGCCAAGCAGGGTCAACGCGTCGTCTCCGGCCTGATGCCCGTAGCGGTCGTTGACCTCTTTGAAACGGTCGCAATCGATCATGGCGATGAACGCCGCATTGCGCACGCCCGCCGGGCCGTCCATGAGGCCCGTCAGGACCAGATCGAAAAAGCGGCGGTTGAACAGCCCGGTCAGGGGATCCGTGCGGGAAAGCTCCTCGAAATCGCGCTTGCGCTTGTCGGTTTCGCGAAGCCGCGCCGTGAGCCAGGCCTCCCGCGTTTCGATATGGTGGGCCATCCAGTTGAGGCTGCGCTTGAGGCGCAGCATGTCGTGCTCGTCGTCCTGCTCCGGGCCGAGATCGAAGCGCCCTCCGTAACGGCCGCTTTTGATGTCCGAGCAAAAGGCGTTGAGGCAGCGCAGCTCGTCCAGGACGCAAAAGCGCGCGGCCAGGGCGCCCAGCGGGCCGAGCAGCCCGAGATACAGAGCCGTCAGCGCGGCCAGGGTCAGTTTCGGGCTGTCGAAGGCCCCGCTTTCCACCAGCAACAGGCAGGCGGCGGAGGGCAACGCGGTCAGGCAGAAGATGGCGATCTTGAACCGGTCGGACACGCCCAGCCGTCCGGCGCCCCGAAGTTTTCCCGGTGCGGCCCGATGACCATCCGCAAGGGCGCGGTTGGGAATATCCCCCAGCCCTGCCGCCGCCGCTTCTCGCGTTCTTTTCACACAAGCCTCCCCCAGGCGTACGGCCCGCGGGGTGAAAAATGGGGGAAAAACGTCCTGGACCTGTTCTGGACGTTTTTCCCCTGGGCGGGATGATGCGCGCCGGTTCTGGAGGAGGAGTCCAAAATCGCGCCGCGCGGGGGGCCGGGTCTATGCATCGCGACCGGGTTTACGGCCATTCCCGGGCGCCATGGGAAAGGGGCCGGAGCGGGCGTTCCGGCCGCCTTGGTTCTGTTCACACGAGGACCGGCCGTTCTGGCCGCATCCGGACCCGCAATCACAGCCGCAACCGCAGCCGCCGCATCCGGAGAGATTTCTCCTGAACCGCCAGACGAGATAGGCGGCCGAGGCGATGATGATCACGATGATAAGGGCATCCATATGCGCTCCTTCGCGCCCGGACGGGCGCTTTGCGTCACCGTCCTTCCGGTCGCGGGCCGGAAGGACCCGTGGCGCGTGAATCCTTCTTTATTGATATTGATTATCAATGTCAATACTGTCAGATTTCTTTTTTGCGTTTCTTCCTGGCGGCGAACATTGCATTGTCAATTCGAGGCCTTGCAAAGCCATAGGCGGCGCATCCGCATCCGTAACCGCGCCAAGGCGCGGGTGCGGGAACGGCCCGGAAGAAGCGGAAACGGGCGATCCGCGCCCGGGAGGAGGGCTTCGGACTTTCCGCGCACGAGGGGGATGGGAACGCCGGAATGCGCGGCGTCACGGCGACGCCGGACCTCCCGCGCCCGGAAGGATGGCGACGAACATTGCGCGCACGAGAGGGGATGGGAACGCCGGGATGCCCGGCGTGTCGGCGACGACGGAACTTCCGCGCCCGGGGACGGGAATGGGGCCAGACGGCCGCGATCACGCGGGGAAGAACGCCGCCAGGAAACGGGACGGACAGTCGTCCCCTTTCCGGCCTCCTCGCCCCCGCTTATGCCCAGGCGCGGCGAGAGGACGCCGCCGGCTTGCCCCGGCGTCCGTCCGGCCGGATGGCTCGCGGTTCGGGCGCGCGGCGCCGAAAACGCCTGGACGGCGCGCGGCCCATGGGACGGGGGATGATGAAGGAAAAGACGCCCGCAGCCTGTGCGGCCCGCCCGGAGGGGCCTCCCGCAATGAAGGCCCCTGGCGTGGACGGCGCGGCCGAAGCGAAATCAGACGGCGATGTCGAGGGAGGCGGCTGCGGGTTCGGCGGCGGCCGATTGGTAGGCGGCCGGAATGGTCGCGGAAACGGCGGCCGGGACGGCGGGCGCGGGTTCGGAGGCATTCCCGGAAGATTGGTCCGCAGAGGCGCCCGCCCGCTCTTCCCGGGCCTGCGCGGCCGCTTCGACGGCGTCGCCGACGGTTGCGCCAGACGCGCCGGATGCGCCAGATTCGGCGGACGCGCCGGACGCGGCGCCTGCGGCCGCATCCCCGGTATTGGCGTCAGCCGCTTCGTCCCCGGCAAAGACGCCATCAGCCGAAGAAGCCGCCGTCTCATCCCCTGCCGAGGCGGACGTTGCGGACTGCGCCGCGTTTTCCAGGCTCTCTTCGGCCTTGGCCTCGATGTCGTCCCTTGTTTCCTCGAAATCCTCGGCCGCGTCCTCGGAGACTTTCTTTTCGACGGTTTGCTCCACCGCATCGTCCACCCTGTTTTGCATCAGCGCGGCCGCGAGGTACGTGGAGTCTCCCGATGGAGACTTGATCGAGGAGGCCAGACCTTCGAATTGTCCGGTCATGGAGCCCAGCAGCGAGCCCATGGCGTCCTTGAAGGAGTTCGCGCTCTTCAGACTGGACAGGGAGCTTTTCAGGTAGTCCGACTGTTCATAATCGGTCTTGAAAAACATGGCGGACATGAGATTGTCGCCCGTCCGGGACGACGAGGCCGATGAGCTCGAGGAACTCGAAGAGGAAGACGCGCCCGCCGCGCTGGCGCTCCCCGCCGTGAACGCGGCGGAGGTCGCGGAACCGGTCGTGGCCGTGGTCTTGACCGCCGCGCTGAAGGACCCCGTCGCGGCCGTAAAGGCGAACCCGCTGATCCGCGATACGCTCATGCCCGTTCTCCTTTTCTGGACGCGTATCACATATCGGCAAACGCTTTGCATTTCTTTAGGGGGAAACGGCGGGGAATGCCCCGCGAAGGGATCGCCGCTCCAGGCGGCGCCGAAGCCGCGCTCATCCGGAGCGCAAGGACGCATGGTTTGATGGAAGGCGAGCCGGAATCTACGGGGCGGGCAACCGCTTTCCCGTGATCCTCTCCACCACTTCCTTGAGGGTTTGCAGGTCCATGGGCTTGGAAATGTATCCATCCATGCCCGCCGCCAGGATTTTTTCCTTGTCTCCGGTCATGGCGTAGGCGGTCATGGCCGCGATGGGCACGCGGGATTTGGGACCGAGCTCCGGCGAGGCGCGAATGGCCCGGGCTGCGGCGACTCCGTCCATGACCGGCATCTGCACGTCCAGGAGCACGAGGTCGAAATTCTCCTTGGCCAAGAGGTCCAGGGCTTCTCTGCCGTTTTTCGCCCCCACGGGCTCGAAGCCGAGAAGCTTCAGGAACTTGCTGGCGGCGAACAGGTTGATTTCGTCGTCCTCGGCCACCAGGGCCCGAAGCGGGACGAAACTCCGGTGCGGTTTTTCGGGCTGCGCGGCCTTGGCCTCGGCCTCCAAAGGTCCGGCCGCGACGAAGGGCAGGGAAACGTACGCCGCCGTCCCCCGTCCCTCCTCGCTCTCCAGGGTGACTTCGCCGTCAAGCAGACCGGCCAGGCGCTTGACGATGGCCAGTCCCAATCCCGCGCCCTGGTACCGGCGGGAGAAATCGCTTTCCGCCTGGACGAACGGTTCGAACAAGGAATCCAGGCGGCTTTCCGGAATTCCTATCCCGGTATCCGTCACGGAGAACAGGACGCGCACGCGATTGGGCCCGGTGTCGGCCAGGAGCCCGGCGTGCACGCTCACCTCGCCCGTCTGGGTGAATTTCACCGCGTTGCCCGCCAGATTGAAGAGAATCTGCCTGACCCTGGTCTCGTCGCCGATCAACCGGCCGGGCAGCCGCTCATCGGCGGTGAAGGAGAAGGACAGCCCCTTGGCCCTGGCGGCGAAGGCCTGAAGGCCCACGATGGACTCCCGCAGGTTGGAAAGAGAAAACGCCTTGTGGACGATGCGCATGGCGCCGGCCTCGATCCGCGACAAATCCAGGATGTCCGAAAGCAGCTCCGTCAACCGGGTGGACGCCTTGAGCCCCGTGTCCACATAGTCCTTCTGGTCCGGGCTGAGTTCGGTCAGTTCCAAAAGCTGGAGCATGCCGATCACGCCGTTGAGCGGCGTCCTGATCTCGTGGGACATGTTGGCCAGGAATTCGGACTTGGCCCGGTTCGCCGCCTCGGCGGCGCGCAGGGCCTTTCGCATCTCACGCTCGGCCGTCTTGCGCTGCGTCGCGTCAGCCACGGTTCCCACGAAATCCACCGCCCGCCGGGCGCCGCCCTTTTCCGCGAATGCGGCGATTCCATGGGCCTCGACCCAGCGCTCGCGGCCATCCGGCAGGACAATGCGGTACTCGGCGGCGTAGGGTTTGGGATCGGCGGGGTCCAGGGCCCGCCTCACCTTGTCGAGCACTTTCGGCAGGTCGTCCGGATGCAGTCTGGAGAGGATCTCCGCATTGGGCCTGGACGAGCTCTGAACTTCGAAAATCTCCTTGTAGCGGTCATCCCAGGAAGCGACGTCAGTCGCCGGATCGAGCCGCCACCAGCCCATCCTGGCCGCGTCCAGGGCCAGACGCAGCTGGCGGGAAAGCTCTCCCATGGCCGACTCGGCGGCCTTGCGCTCGGTGATGTCCTGGAAAACCAGGACAGCCCCCATGGGGCGGCCCTCCTCCAAAAGAAGCGGCGTGGCGCTGACCAAAACCGCGCTTCTTTCGCCGTCCCTTCCCTCAAGGAGAAATTCCTCCTCGCTGACTCCTTTCCCCGACAAGGCCATGGTCAGCGGCTCCTCGGCCTGGGGAGGAAGCGACCCGTCCGCGGCGTAAAGAAAACGGACGCCGCGCGGAATGCGGGAAGCATCCTCAACGCCGAGGAGCTTGCGGGCGTAGCGGCTCATAAGAAAAACCTCGCCCGCCCCATCCGCCACGACCACCCCGGCCGGTGCGGAATCGAGCACGGCCCGCAAGGCGTCCCGCGTCTTCGCCAGGGCCTTTTCCGTCTCCTTGTAGGCGGTGACGTCCATGGCGAGCCCGGCCAGGCCGATCACCGCCCCGGCGCCGTCGCGCACCGGGCTTTTCACGGAAATGAAATGCTTGTCTCCCGAGGGCGTGGCCGCGACCTCCTCGAATACGAGGGACCGGCCCGAGGACAGGACCAGTTGGTCGTTGTCCATATGCTCCTCGCCCACCCCGGCTTCGTAGACCTCGGACGAGACCCGGCCCAGAACCTCCGCCGGGGTCGTGCCCGTCATCTTGTAGAAATTCGAGTTGATCGAAGTGACGCGTCCCTCAAGGTCCTTGGCGTAGAGAATGATCCCCCCGACCTGGTTCACGGCTTCGAGCAGGGCCTTGGTCTGGAGAAGCTCCTCTTCCCGGCGCTTGCGTTCCGTGATGTCCTGGCTGAAGCCCTGATAACATTCCGGCTCGCCGTCCGGGCAAGGCAGCCGCCGCATGGAAAGCGATATCCAGAAGAGGGAGCCGTCGCGGCGTTTTCTGCGGACTTCGTGGTTTTTGAGCTCCCCGTGTTCCTCCAACAGGGCGATGATCCGTTCCCTGTCCCGGGGGTCGGCGTAGCTTTGCGCGGCGATGTCCGTCACGCCGGCCATGAGCGCTTCCGGAGAATCGTATCCCAGCATGACGGCCTGGGCCTTGTTGGCCATAAGGTAGCGCCCGGCCCGGCTGGACTTGAAGACGCCCACGGGCGCGTCCATGAACAGCCCGCGAAGCTCTTCGTTGTCCCGCCGCAAGGCGGCCAGCTCTTCCGCGAGGTCCCCTTGCCCGGACGCGGGGCGGTCGGCGTGCGTCATGCTATGTCCCCCGTAAAATCGCCCTCCCGCGGCCGCCACGGGAGTCCGGACGCGGCGCCTTATTTAGCGCCGGGAACCGCGCAAAAGGCGTTGCCCCAGTCCATGGCCTGGCGGTAGCGGGCCCGGACGTCCTCGGGATCGAAGCTGAGGTTCTGAATGAGGGTTTCGGCGGCGGCGTGGTCGCCGTCCTCGAAGCAGGAAATGAGCTCGAAAAGAGGCTGGTATTCGTTGTTGCTTTCCCGGCGCAGGGCGGATTTCAATTTGGCGTCCAGCGGCAGAAGCTCCACCACCTCGGACATGGGCATGCCCAGGATGGCGTCCAGCAGGGAAAACAGGCCCAAAAGGAAGAGCGTGCCCGGGTTGAAGCCCCAGTAGTCGTACTCCTCGGCCAGAAGCTCCAGGAACCGGCCCCGTTGCAGGGAGAGATTGAGCAGTTCGCGCTGGCCGTCGTCCTTGCCCGCCATGTCGGCCAGAAGCACGGCCCGCAGCCAGTTGCGCACCTTTTCCCAGCCCAGCAGCCCGATGGCCCGGTGGATGGAGTCGATTTTCTGGGAAAATCCGAAGGAGGCGCTGTTCAGATAGGTAAGGAGCCGAAACGACACGGACACGTCGGCCTTGATGGCTTCGGCCAGGACGTCGAAATCAGGCTCCTCGGCCTCGATGGCCCGGAACATGCGCACCCGGGAAATCTCGTGGGAGGTCAGCTTGCGGTCCGGCATGATCTCCGGTTCCTTGAAAAAAGCCCCCTGGAACAGGGCGAATCCGGCGTTCTTGGCGGCTTCGAACTGTTCCAGCCCGCTCACCCGGCGGGCCATGAGCTCGGCCCCCAGCCCCTTGGCCTTGATGGAGAATTTCGCGGCCGCGAGCTTGGGAAAGCCCGGATCAAAGGCGATGATGTCGGCCAGAGCGTAGATTTTGGTCTTGGGAAAGGTTTCCGGCGCGGCGTCCGTGATCAGGAGAAAGCCGTCGGCCTTCATCCTGGCCAGGGCCGCGAGCGCTCCGGGAGCGTCCCCGGCCTCGGCCGGAACGCGGATGACCCCGTGGCCCGGCGGCAGGGCGTAGGGTACCAGGTCGGCCACGGCCTTGCCGTCGAATCCGAGAACCACCCGCTTGCCCCGGTCCATGGCTTCCTGCAGGCCCACATAGGAGCTGGAGGCCAGGCTCTCGGCCGCGCTCTCCCTGGAGGCGAAGCTCCCGGCGCTTCCCCCGGCGGTCAGCTCATAGCCCCAGATGCGGCGCTTGGCGTCCAGTATGGGTTGCTTGGTGATGAGGATCCTGTCCCCGGAATCAGCGCTCGTCCCGGTCATGACCATCCGCCTTGGATTTGAGTTTTTCCGATTTTTCACGGTAAACCCAAGCCGGGCCGGAGTCAATTCGCGGGCCGCCCGCGGGTGTCAGCCGCCGAGGACCTTGATGGCCGTCAGGGTCGCGTCGTCCTCGCGCTCTCCCCGGCCCCGGAAGGCGGCGAGAGCCTCGAACATGGCTTCCACGATTTCCGCCGCGCTTTTGTGCGCGTTCTCCCGAAGGACCGTATAGGTTCGCTCCTTGCCGAACATGGCCCGCCTCGGATCGTGGGTCTCCCATATGCCGTCCGTGCCGAGGAGGTAGATCTGCCCTGGCGTAAGGTCCGTGCGCCAGTTCTCCACGTATTTGACGTCAGCCATGACCCCCAGCGGTATGCCGCCCTGGTCCATGATTTCCGAAACCTCGCCCGTGGCCGGATCGAAGACGATCATCCGGTCGTGCCCGGCCCGGATCCAGCGCATGCGCTTGCCCGCCGGGTCCAGGATCAGGGCGAACAGGGTCATGAACCGCCCGGTGCCCGCCAGATCGCCGCTCAAATGGCGGTTCACGTCGCCCACGGCCAGGGAAAGGGGGCCGGGCCGCGAAAAGCGCATGCGCAGAAGGGCCCGCGCCGTGGTCATCAAAAGCGCCGCCGAAATCCCGTGCCCGGTCACGTCGCCCACCAGGGCCGCCCAGTCGTTCTCCTCGCCGCAGGGGGATTTGATGAAATCGAAATAATCCCCGCCCGTCTCGTCGCTGTAGATGCTGGCCCCGGCCACGTCGAAGCCCGGGATGTCCGGGCCGCTCGACGGCAACAGGTCGCGCTGCACCTCCTCGGCCAGGGACAAGGCTTCGCGCAACAGCTTGTTCTTGCGCGTGATCTCGAGCCTGGCCTCGTTGACCTCCCGGTTGATCACCCGCAGCAGCGAAACGTTCTGGTCCTTGTTGTATTCGAGCCGCTCCCGGTAGCTCTTGCAGCGATCCAGCTGGCGGCGCAAAAAGAGATTCTCCCGGCGCATGGCGTCCAGGGGATCCTTCAGGGGATCGCCGCAATACTCCTCGCCTTTGGGGCTTTTCACGGTCTCGCCCAGGCCCGGCGTTCCGGCGCCCGCCTCGCCGAGGTAGACCGCCGCCAGGGTGCAGCTGTGGAACCCGCTGGGCGCCCCCCGCCTGGCCGGACCGATTTCGCTGAAACAATAGAACCCGGCCACGGGCGTCCCCTTGGGCAGGCCGTCCCGCAGGATGCGCAGCTCGTCCCCCGCCTTGGTGCCGAGCACGAGCTTTCTGGTGATGCAGGAAAAGACCATGAGCCCGGCCGGACGCCAGGCCCCCGGCTCATGGGCGGCCAGGATTTCCACGGTCTTGCGCACGCCGTGCTCCAGACCGCCCCGGGTGACCTCGGTCAGCTGGACCATGGCCCCTTCCGGGACGCCGCCCACGAAATCGATGCTCCTGTCCTTCTCGTTGTAGCCGCCGGGAGACCGGATGTGGAAATGCCGTCCGTCCTCCTCGTAGACCGCAAGCGGCGTCTCGAAGGCGGGCGTGGAATGGGGCCCCAGGTAATGGCGGTAGAAATCGAGCGCGGGCATGGACCCGATGCGGCCCACCCGCACGCCCGACGATTCGGACACCCGGCCGCGAACGCCCACCGGCCGCCAGCTGAGCCCGAGACCTGCCGCATACTCGATCGGCCCCGAAAAAAAGAGGAACGGCGCAGAGCCCGTCAGGATCTCCGGGCCGAAATACTGGCGGGCCGAGCCGCGCTTGTCCATGCGTCCGCCCGCCGCGCCGCCGATGATGGCGCAGCGCTCGGGCAGCCGTTTGGACAGATGCGTGACCAGACACTCCGCCGATCCGGCCGCCATGTCCGGGAAGA
Organism: uncultured Desulfovibrionaceae bacterium; assembly: GCA_937934715.1. GTDB lineage: Bacteria > Desulfobacterota > Desulfovibrionia > Desulfovibrionales > Desulfovibrionaceae > CALGYO01. The sequence goes on from CALGYO010000112.1 coordinate 23,799, forward strand.
TGAGGCACAATTCGGGCGGATCGGCCGCGAAATCCGCGATTTTCGCCACGGCCTCGTCCACGGCTTCCGCCGCCCGGCCCGCGAAATCGCGCACGACCCCGGCCCGGATGCGTACGCAATCCGAGGCGAACAGCGTCAGGACGATGGAGTCGTCGCTATACCCCCTAGCCGTGGAGAATTCGCCCGAGGACGAGCAGCCCGCAAGCGCGATGCCCGGAAACGCCTCCAGGACCAGGTTGAGCGCGTCCTCGTGATCGAAATATTCGCCCACGAACAAGACGCCCGCCATGGGCGAAAACCCGCCGAGCGCCTCCCGGGCGCCGTCGATGGCCGCCTGGGTCGCGCAGCCCGTGTCGACGCACTCCCCCTGTCCCACAGCCATCTTGAACATGGTGTCCGCCTCCAGCGGCCGAGGGGGGAAACCCCTTCTTTTTGGGAAAGAAGGGGTTTCCCCCCTCGGGCTCCCCCTTTCCCCAAGAAACCCTTATACGGGCCGGCGCGGTCTTTTGCGACTCCGGCCCGCGCTGGTTAGCCTTGTATTTTTTTGAGCAACCACCCCATGTTTTTCCCTAAAACCTCCATGGTATGCAAGCCCTCGTCGTCGGATTCCACGTCCCCGGGGTTGAGCCCCCGGCCCATGTTCCAGTAGCACGAGCCCGGCACGATCATCTGGCTGATGAAAAACAGGTGGTTGATGGAGTTGAACACGTGGATGGCCCCGCCCCGGCGCACGGCCACCACGGCCGCGCCCACCTTGCGCGCGAACATGGCGTCGTTGGCGATGGCCACCATGCCCGCCCGGTCGATCAGGGATTTGATGTTCGTGCTCACGTTGGCGAAATACGTGGGCGAGCCGATGAGCACCCCGTCCGCCTCCAGCATCTTGTCGATCAGCTCATTGAGCATGTCCTTCTTGACCGCGCAATGCTTGTCCTTGTTCTCGTAGCATTTGAAGCAGGCGATGCAGCCATTAAGCTGCTTTCCGGCCAGTTGCACGAGCTCCGTTTCGATGCCCTGGGCTTCCAGTTCGGCCATGCAGGTTTTGAGCATGGCGGCGGTGTTGCCGTCCTTGCGGGCGCTGCCGTTGATGGCCAGGACTTTCATAAGGTCTCCTTCACGGTTTTGCCGATGGAAAAAGCCTGTCCGAGGAAGTCGCCCACCCCGTGGTAGGAACGGGCCGAGGGACCGAAGAGGATGGGCCGCACCTTGGCCATGTCGGGATTCCCCTTCTCGTCCAGGCAGCCCTCCTCCACCTTCACGTCGAGCACTTCGCCGATGAACTGGGTGTGGACCCCGAGCTCCACGGTCTTCACGAGCTTCAATTCGATGACCATGGGGCACTCGGCCACGTACGGCGCGTCCACCAGCTCGGATTTGACCGGAGTGAAGCCGCAGGCCGCGAACTTGTCCACGTTGCGGCCCGAGGTGATGCCCGCGAAGTCGGTCTGGGCGACCTGGGACTCGCCCGGCACGCTGATGGTATAGCCGCCGCGATCCAGGATCGCCTGGTACGTGTGCCTGGGCTTTTGCAGGGACACGGTGATCATGGGCGGATTGGAGCAGCAGATGCCGCCCCAGGCGATGGTCATGATATTGGGCTTGCCGTCCTTGTCGTAGGAGCCCACCAGCCAGGCGGGCGTCGGGAAGGCCAGGGTCGTGGCGCCGAATGATTTCTTCATGATTCGTCTCCGGTTTTGGGCGTTTAGGCAATGTACGGCCGCGTTCGGCGCGCCGCAAGTCTCTTAGTACGCGCCGTAATGGATGCGCTCGGGCTTGTAGCGGTCCATGCGCTTGAACTCGGCGTCCGGCCAGCCCATGGCGATGAGGGAATGGGGCCGTACGGTTTGGGGCAGCTTGAACCGGTCGCTGAAAGCCTTGATCCGGTCCTCCATGGGATGGATGCCCGTCCAGCAGGTTCCGATGCCCATGCCCCGGGCCGCCAGCAGCATATTCTGGATGGCCGCCGCGCAGTCGATCACCCAGTAGCCCGGGAATTTCTCGTGCGCCAGGTCCGCGCAGACCAAGACGGCCGCCTGGGCCGTGCGGCACATGGCCGCGTACGGGCTGATTTCGGGAATGGCGTCCAGAACCGCCCGGTCCGTCAGGACCAGAAATTCCCAGGGCTGGGCGTTGCCCGCGCTCGGCGCGATCATGGCCGCGCGCAGGACGGTTTCGATGTCTTCCCGGGAAAGCGGCTTGTCGGTGAATTTGCGGATGCTGCGCCGCGTGAACAGGGCTTCCGTCAGTTCCATGGCGTCCTCCTTTCGGGGCTTCGAATCGCCGGACCGGGCTGCTTCCAAGACGGCGGGGATGGCGGGAGCGGCCAGGACGGAACCGCCCGCCAAGACGGCCGCCAGGACCGCGCCCCCCGCCGCGCCCGCGCAAAACGTCCGTCTGGTCATGCGGGAGCGCGAAAGGCCCTCAAGGTCCGGCATTCGGGACTCCTTGTTTCATGTTTACTGTTGGGGCGATCTTAGATAGTATGGCGAAAAGAACAAGTAGGCACATTAAAGTCCGGTAGTATCCAAAAAGTAACCAACAGGCGTCAGCGGGTCCCTACAGGCGGGCGCCGGGCGGTTGGCGGACGGGTAAACCGGACGGGGAGACGATCAATGGGCGGTACGGCGGGAGCGCCCTGCGGGCTGCGGCGCTGCGGGGACAAGACCTATTATTGCTCGGTGGAGCTGACCCTTCGCATCATCGGCGGCAAATGGAAGCCGATCATTTTGTTTTACCTGCACAAAAACGGCACGCGCCGCTTCGGGGAGCTCAAAAAGCACATGCCCAACATCACCCAGAAGATGCTCACCCAGCAGCTCCGGGAGCTGGAGGCGGACGGCATGGTCAGCCGCCGGGTCTACCCGGAGGTGCCGCCCAAGGTGGAATATTCCCTGACCAAAACGGGCAAGAGCGTGGGGCCGATCCTGGAGCAGTTGTGCGGCTGGGGCAGGGCCTACGAGGAACGCCACGACGGGGGCGTGATCGATCCGCAGGCCATGGCCGAAAGCGCCTAGCGTCGCGTCCTCAAAAACAATAGGGTAATTTTTTTGAGATAAATAATTATTTCAGCATATTATTCTCAAAATCCGTATACGCGAATTTCGAGAACGCGGCTCTAGGCCGGCGTCCGTAACCGGCCCGACCCCGCCTGGCGCCGCAAGGCGGGCAGCGCTACGAAGAAACGGCATGTTCGCGACCCGTTGCGTTATGGCCCCGGCATGAAGGCATATTGCGCCATGCGCTTTTTCGGGAAAGACGCATCCTCCCACGACGTCGTCGCCTGACGCCCATGCCCGCGTTTCGGGAACGCGGCGCGAGCGTCCGAACCATCCGGAGCCACAGATGAAGTTCCGTCTTTTCTCCCCGGGAAAACGCCGCCAAAGCGGCCCGGCGAGCCCCCTCGCGGCGGCCCGGCGGCTCATGCGCGAACGCGACCTCTACCGGACCGTGGCCGACTCCACCTACGACTGCGAGGTCTGGCTTTCGCCCTCGGGCGCGCCGCGCTACGTTTCCCCGTCCTGCCTGCGCCTGACCGGCCGCCCGGCCGAAAACGCCGTGGGCGATCCGGACTTTTTCCGGACCATCGTCCTGCCCGAGGATTATCCGGCATGGTCCGCCGCCCTGGCCGCGAGCTTTCGGGGCGAGGCCAGGTCCGTGGACTACCGCATCGTGAAACCCGGCGGCGCCGTGGTCCACGTGGCCCAGGAGGCCGCCCTGGTTCCAGGGGGCAAGGGCGCGGTCCAGGGGCTGCATTTGAGCCTGCGCGACGTGACCGACCGGGTCCGGGCGGAAAACGCCCTGCGCGAGGCCCATGAAAAGCTGGAGGAGCGCGTCCGCGAACGCACGGCCGAACTGGACCGGGCCAACGCGGACCTTCGCCGGGAGGTCATGCGCAACCGGCGCATCCTGAAGGAGCTGGAACGTTCCCGGGAGGAACTGCGCGCCCTGTCCAACTATCTCCAGGACCGCATCGAGGAGGAACGCACCTGGATTTCCCGGGAAATCCACGACGAACTGGGACAGGACCTCACGGCCTGCAACCTGGGGCTCTTTCGCCTGGAAGCCAAGCTGGCCGCCAATGATCCCGGAGCGGGCGAGCTGGCCGCCGGATTGCGGGAGATTCTCGCGGGAGCGCTTTCTTCGGCCCGGCGCCTGTCGCGGCGGCTGCGCCCGCCCATCCTGGACGAGCTGGGCTTCGTCCAGGCGGCCCAGGCCCTGGTCAAGGTCTTCGCCGAAACCACGGGCATCGGCGCGAGCGTGACGGCGGCGCCCGGCTTCCGGGAGCCCGAGACCGAACGGGCGGCGGCGCTCTACCGCGCCCTCCAGGAGGCGCTTACCAACGCGGCCCGGCACTCGGGCGCGGCCAACGTGGCGGTGCGGCTTTCGGCCTCCCGCAGCGCCTTCATCCTGGAGGTGGAGGACGACGGCGTGGGCATCGCCAGGGACAGCGCGGAAAACCCCAAATCCTTCGGACTGATCGGCATGCGCGAGCGCCTGCGCTCCTTCGGCGGCGACCTGCGGGCGAAGCCCCTGAAGGGCCGGGGAACCCTGCTTCGGGCCAGGGTGCGGCGTAAGGGGACGGCATGACCCGCGATATTCGCATCCTCATCGTGGACGACCACGCCGTGGTGCGCCGGGGCATCATGGACATCATCGCCGACGCCTTTCCTCATTGCCGGTTCATCGAGGCGGACAGCCTGGCCGCCTTGTGGCCCGTTCTGGAGCGGGGCGGCGCGGACCTGGTCCTTCTCGACATTTCCCTGCCCGACGGCAACGGGCTTTCCGCCCTGCCGGACATCCTGGCCCTTCGGCCCGGGCTGCCGGTGATCATGCTCAGCATGCACCAGGAGGCCGAGTACGCCCGCCGGGCGCTGGCGCTCGGGGCCAGCGGCTATCTGGGCAAGAATTCCGCCCCCGGGGAGCTGGCCGGGGCCATCCGGGAGGCCCTGGACGGCGGCCGTCCGGTCAGCGCCGATCTCGACGCGGGCCTCGCCCCTTCCCGGGCGGCCTCCGGGCTTTGCGCCCTGTCCCGCCGGGAACGAGAAGTCATGCTCTATCTGGCCGAAGGCGAGCGCGTGACGGACATCGCCAAACGCCTGGGGGTGAGCGTCAAGACCGCCAGCACCTATCGCAGCCGCGTCATGAAGAAGCTGAACCTTTCCACCACGGCGGATTTTTTCCGCTTCGTGCACGAGAAGACGCCCCGGTTCTAGAAGCGTCCATCCGCCCCCCTGGCCCCATCTCCTGCTCCCTCCCGCCTCCTCCCGGCGTTGTCCCGAAGGGGCCGCCCCCGTGCCCCATGTCGGACGGGTCCGACAAATTTCCCGGGATGCGAAACCCGGAGTATGCCGCTCCTTGCCTGCGCCAAAGGGCGCAAAAGGGGCGGTTATGGAACTCGTATCGTGGGACGCGCTGGCCGCGGCCGCGCCGTTTCTGTTTGTGGCCGGGGTCTTGGCCAGGGCCGCCTTCGGCAAAAGACGGCCGCGCATGGATCGCGAATTCGATTTCGACGGCAGGAAGCGCCGGGAGCACCGGTGAACGCGAACGCGCAACCGGACGGCTTGGGAGGCGAAAAACCCATGGAGCGCTCGCGGCTCATGGACCTGGACGAACTGCTCTTCGACCCGCCGCATCTGGGCGTTCCCCACGGGGCCAACGCCTTCGGCCAGGCCTCGTCCGAAAGGGCCGGCTTCGTCAGGATCTACCTGCGGGTTGCGGACGGCGTTGTTCGCGACGCCGGGTTCCTGACGGATTTCGGCGCGGCGGGGCTCGCCTGCGGCTCCCTGGTCTGCGGCGCCCTCCACGGCGCGCCGCCCCATGACGCCGCGTCCCTTCGGCCGAACGATCTTCTTGCGCGATGCCCGGGTCTTGACGCCACAGCGGGCCGCATCATGCGCTTTTGTCTTCTGGCCGCCCGGCGGGCCTCGATCATGGCGGAACGTGAAACGGCGGACGCCGGTTCATGAAACTGCAATCAAGATGCGTTTTTCTCTTTTATGGACGCCATACCCTGACCACTTTCAACACATGGCGCAGCTGAAAGACAATTCTTTGCATATGGCAATGCGCTTCATATTTTGAAGTGACGGTATTTCATGAATTACTATCACTTATTTCTCATATAAATATGATTTTTTACATCAACCAAGGTTGAAAGATAAAAATGATAGAGTACAATTTAACATATACCTTTATCTTTTATTCAAATCGCAAATATTATGACAAAGATATAATACATGAGATGAATTGTAACCAGCGCATGCAACAGTGTTTATACGCAAATGAACATCCATTTGATTCGTACTACGTATTAGTATACATATTCTAGTTTCAATTCATCCTTACAAAATGGAATAACCATCTCATATTGATGTTAATTCCATTTTTCATTGCATTTTTAGAAGTAATTTTTTTCTCAACATCTATACTCTTTTTGAAAAGAGCCGATCATATGCAAAACAAATGTGTCATGGTGACGGACTGATTCCAGGATTTGCGGACGACAAACGCCCAAGGATCACTCTATGTCCCTCGTAATCAACCACAATCTGATGGCCGCCAACGCGGCGAGAAATCTTTCCGTCCAGTACGCCGCCCTGGGCGATTCCACGAGGCGCCTGTCCTCGGGCCTGCGCATCACCACCGCCGCCGACGACGCGGCGGGGCTGGCCGTGCGCGAACTCATGCGCTCGGACATCGCGGCCATCAACCAGGGCGTCCGGAACGCCAACGACGCCATTTCCATGATCCAGACGGCGGACGGCGCCCTCTCGGTCATCGACGAGAAGCTCATCCGCATGAAGGAGCTGGCCGAGCAGGCATCGACGGGTACCTACACTTCCGACCAGCGCATCATCATCGATTCCGAATACCAGGCCATGGCCAACGAGATCACCCGCATCGCCAACGCGACCGATTTCAACGGCATCCATCTCCTGAACGGCAACCTGTCGTCGTCCACGCACGACGGCTCGGGACTGGTGAGCTCGGGCAAGCTCAAGGTGCATTTCGGGACCGCCAACGACAGCGCCGAGGACTATTATTATATTCAAATTGCAAGTTCCACGGCGAGTTCGTTGGGACTTGGAGGCGGACCGCTTACAGAGGATCAGTATGTCGCCCAGAACAATTTACGCTTCAACTCGGCAAATACATTAGCGACGGACCTTGCTCTGAGCCATGGGGTTCCGTCCTTCTTCTACACGGACTTCGATCAAACACAGTCAGAAAACTCATATAGTTCACTCACTGATCCAGGCGGCGGTTATCATTCATTTGCAACGGACAACAGCGGAAATCTGTGGGTCTGGGTGACGGACGGGAGCGGCAACTATCTCAGTAGCGAAAACCTTAGCCAGCGAGGAGGAGCCTCATCCATCTCCACCCAGGAACTGGCCCAGAAGGCGCTTGTGACCGTACAAAACGCTATCGTTTCCAAGGACAAGATCCGGGCCAGCCTCGGGGCCTTGCAGAACCGGCTGGAGAACACCATCTCCAACCTGGAAATCCAGGCCGAGAATCTCCAGGCGGCGGAGTCGCAGATATCCGACGTGGACGTGGCGACCGAAATGACCGAATTCGTGCGGCGGCAAATCCTCACCCAATCCGCCGTGGCCATGCTCTCCCAGGCCAACTCCCTGCCCCGCATGGCCTTGCAGCTCATGGGATAGCGAGGACCGGACGGGCGCAAAACGCCCCTGACCGGGTCTCTCCCCGGCCGCCTTCGAGCGCGTGAAACGGGAATCGGCGCAGGCGGTTACCGCGCGCCGTGAAGGTCAAGCAGGCCCGCATCCAGGGCCTTGTCCAGCTTGTCCAGGGCCAGGCTCAGCTTCTCGTCGATGATGTGAAGGTACTGTTCCCAATCGGAAAGCTGTCCCAGCTCCTTCACCCCGTCGGAGATGCCCCGCAGTCCGATCAGCGGGACGCCGAATTTCTGGCAGGCCCGCAAGACGGCGAACGTTTCCATGTCCGCCATGTCCGCGCCGATGCCGTCATAGGCGCCGCCGGAAACGATGCTTGCGCCGGTGGAAAGGGTCGCGCCGGGAATGCCGGGGATGCTGAAAGGCAGGGCCACGGAAGCGGGCAGATCAAGAAGCGGCGTACAGCCCTTTTCATAGCCCAGAAGCGAGACGTCCATGTCCCGGTAGGAGACGGCCGTCACCTGGAACACGTCCTTTTCCGGAAGCGTTCGCGAGCCCGCCGATCCCAGGTTCACGACCAGGTCCGGCAGGGATTTTTCGTGAAGCAACCGTCCGAGTTCAGCGGCAAGGCTTACGGCCGCCTCCACAGGACCGATCCCCAACATCAGGGGATTGATTCTCGATCGCAGGCATGGGCCATATTCCGCCTGGCACGCCATGACATATAAAAGAGAGACGCCGCGCTTCGGCATCGTTACCGCCTTTCGCGAATACGCTTCAAGGATGTTTCGTCCAGAACGCCCCGGGCGCCTCGCGGCGCGCCCTCCCGGCTAATCCACGCCCAGGATGCCCTGGACCATGGCCTCGCCCTGGCCGCCGCCTCCGGCCATGCGGGAAAGCTCCTCGCGCACGGCCTTCTTGTCCAGGCGCTTGCACAGGGTGTGGGTGGCGCCGTCGCGGATTTCCTTGCGCACCTGGAAATGCCGGTCCGCCAGGGCCGCCAGCTGGGGCCAGTGGGTGATGAGGATGATCTGATGGTCCGCGCCCAGGCTTCGTATCCGCTCGCCCACGCGCGTCAGCGTCAGCCCGCCTATCCCGGCGTCCACCTCGTCGAAAATAAGCGTGGGCGTATGCTCCTCGGACAACAGCCCGATCACGGCCAGCAGAAAGCGCGACAGCTCGCCCCCCGAGGCGATCTTGTCCAAAGGCTGGGGCGGCTGGCCCGGGTTGGGCGCCCATAAAAGACGAGCGCGCTCCTCGGTCAGCGTTTTTTCGCCGTCGAAGGAGCGGTAGACCTCGGCCGGGGAGAATTCAAAGAGCACCCGCAGCTCCTTGGCGAAGCCAAGACCGGAAAGCTCCGCCTCGAGCCGCTTCCCGAGCTTTTCGGCGGACTCGCGCCTTGCCGCGTCGAGCGTCGCAAGCGTCTTTTCCAGGGCGGCGAAACGCTCCCGCTCGCGTTTTTCCAGGCGTTGGGCGTCCAGGCCGCAGGCGTCCAGAAAGCTCAAATTCTCCTCGATCTCGGCGGAAAGCGCCACGATCTCGTCCAGGCCGCGCTTCAATTTGCGCTTGAGCTGGGAAAGCTCCCACAGCCGCGCTTCGATCTTTTCCGGGTCGTTCATGGCCGCAAGCGCCGCCCCGCGCTCCTCGTCCTGGCCGTCCTCGAAATCCTCCTCAAGACCGCCGAGCGACTGGCCGCGAAGACGCGAGGCCAGGTCCTTCAGAAGCAGGCGCGCGGACTCCAGGGCCTCCACGTCGGCGGCGTAGTCCGGAAAGAGTTCAGCCACGGCGGCGGTCTCGCGGGTGAGCGCCCCGATCATGCCCGCCGCGCCGTTTTCGCCAAGAATGAGCGAGAGCGCCGCCTCGATGGATTCCTTGGCCTTCGACTGCGCGGACAGCCGGACCTTCAGGGCCACAAGCTCGTCCTCCTCCCCGCGCCGGGGCTTGACCTTGGCGATCTCGTCGCGCTGGTATTCGAGCAGCTGCCTGCGCTCCTCCAGCGACCGGCCGCGTTCGCGCAGGGCGCCGAGCTCCTGCTTGATTCCGGCCAGTTCCTTGAGCGCGGCCGCCTTGGCCGCGAAAAGGTCCGGCCGGTCCATGAAGGAATCGAGCAGAGCCGCCTGAAAGGCCGGTTGCAGCAGGCGCTGCTGGCCATGCTGGCTGGCGTGCAGGACGAGCTTCCCCTTGAGGTCGCGCAGGGACTCCTGGGAGGCCAGGGCATCGTTCACGTAGATGCGGCTGCGCCCGGTCCCGGCGGCGAGCTCCCGGCGGATGACCAGATCTTCGCCGTCCTCGCCGCCCCCGGCGAAGAGTCCTTCCACCACGGCCTTGTCCCGGCCCGCGCGGACCATGTCGGCGGTCATCTTCTCGCCGGTCAGAAAATTCACCGCGCCCACGATGAAGCTCTTGCCCGCGCCGGTCTCGCCGGTAAGCGCGTTGAGCCCGCCGGAAAATTCCAGCTCCAGATCATCGATCAGGGCCAGGTTTTTGATGCGCAACAGTTCGAGCATGGGAGACTACCGCCTGAGCCTGGGATCGAGGATGTCCCGCAGGCTTTCGCCGAGAAGGTTATAGCCGAGAACGGTCAAGAGGATGGCGAACCCCGGGAAAAACGACAGCCAGGGCGCGATCTCCAGCACGTCCTTGCCTTCCATGAGCATGTTGCCCCAGCTTGGGGCCGGGGGCTGCACCCCGAGGCCCAGGAAGCTCAGGGAGGATTCCACCAGGATGGCCCCGGCCACGCCCAGGGTGGCCGAAACCAGAATCGGCGCCAGGGCGTTCGGGAGGATATGGGAAAAGAGGATGCGCGGGGTCTTCGAACCCGCCACCCGGGCGGCCAGCACGAATTCCCGCCGCCTGAGGGTCAGGGTCTCTGCCCGGGCAAGGCGCGCCACCCCCATCCACGAGGTCAGGCCGATCACGATCATGATATTGGTGAGCGAGGGCTCCAGAAAGGCGATGACCGCCAGGATCAGGAAAAACGAGGGGAAGCACAGCATGACGTCCACCCCGCGCATGATGACCTCGTCCACAATGCCCCCGAAATAACCCGCCGTGAGCCCGAGAGCGAGTCCGATGGCCACGGAAAGGCCCACAGCCACGAACCCGACCCACAGGGACACCCGGCCGCCGTACAGAAGGCGCGAAAGCACGTCGCGCCCCAGCGCGTCCGTGCCAAGCAAATGCCCGGGACCGGGCGGCATGAGGATGGCGTCCACGTTGAGCGCGAAGGGATCGTAGGGCGCGATGACGGGCGCCAGGATGGAGAGCAGGGACATGGTCCCCACCAGGACGAGCCCGATGGTCAGAAGGCCGTAGCGGCCCCAGAACATCCGCCCGGCCAGCGCCCGGTAGGCCCGGGTCCGCATTCCCGGACGTTCGGTTTTGATCGCCGCGGTCTCAGCCATCGCCGCCTCCCGAGCGCACCCTGGGATCGGCCAGGGCGTAGCCCACGTCGGCCAACAGGTTGCCCGCCAGGGTCAGGATGGCCCCGAGCACCAGATTGCCCATGATGAGGGGATAGTCCCGGGCCATGACCGACTGGTAGAAAAGCTGTCCGAGCCCCGGCAGGGCGTAGATGGATTCGATGATGACCGAGCCGCCGATGAGCCCGGGTATGGACAGGCCCAGGATGGTGATGACCGGCATGAGCGCGTTCCTGAGGGCGTGCTTGAAGATGACCGTGCGGGTGGGCAGGCCCTTGGCGCGCGCGGTCAGGATGTAGTCCTGGCGCAGGACCTCCAGCATGGAGGCCCGCATGAAGCGCGACATGCCCGCCAGGGAGCCGAAGGTGTAGATGAAGATGGGCATGGCCAGATGCCTGGTCAGGTCCACGGTCTTTCCCCAGAGGGAATAGCTTTCGAAATCAAGGGAGGTCAGGCCGGAGATGGGCAATACGGGCCAGAGGATGCCGAAGGCGTACATGAGAAGCAGCGCCAGCCAGAAGCTCGGCATGGCGAAGCCGATGAAGACGAACACGGTGCTGGCCCGGTCGAACAGGCCGTTTTGCTTGTAGGCGGCGGCCACGCCGATGGGGATGGTGATGCAGAGCGTCAGGATGAGGGAGACGATGTTCATGCCGAAGGTGAGCGGCAGACGCTCCTTGATCTTGTCCCAGACGGGCCTGTGGTCGCCGGACATGGACTGGCCGAAATCGAAGCGGGCGAGCCGTGAGACCCAGTTCCAGTACTGGACGTGAAGCGGCTGGTCCAGGCCGTAGAGCTTTTCGAGCCGGGCCTTGGCCTCGGCCCCGGCCAGGGGGTTCATGGTGGTTTGCAGGTCCGTGGGGGAGCCCGGGGCCAGATGGATGACCGCGAAGCTGATGACCGTGATCCCCAGGAAGATCACGCCCACCCAGACCAGTTTCACCAGGGCGCGGCGGAGAAATGCCAGCACGTACGCTCCCATGCGGGTTGCGGGTTGCGGTTGCGCCGTATCTTTTACGGGAATCCCCGCCGGATGGAAAGGGGAACGCGGCGAAGCGCCATAGGTTGCAGAATCATACTTTTCATAAGAAACTATCGGCCTGGTTAAGCTTCTAGATTTCTAGCCCTAGCCCATTTGCCCAGGCCAATCTGATTAATCGTATCAAAATTTTGCATTTTCGCAACAACACAAGTAAATAAACAGACTTTGATCGGCTTCTAATTAGTAAAACCTGAATTAAAAAATCAAATTTACCACAAAATGAATATTGACCAAGCCACTCCTGTCGCTTATATATATCTACTTTATTTTAGACTGTTGCTGACATTTGTTATTTTCGCGCGTTACTGCCCCTACTGTGAATTCTAAGGAATTGTCTGTCGAAGTTTCGCCTGTATTGTCTTTCAACGTTTACAATAATAAAGTTATGATCAACACCGGCACCACAACGCAATAATTATCACCAATTTATTGTATTATTAAGTATCGTTACTACGAAATTGTTTCTATGAAATATACAGTCGTAAACTTTAAATTACATTATTTAATTATAGCACTACATACTTTTTAATTGCAATTTAAGTATACATAACTTGCTCATACTAAATCGACTACAATTTTTTACTCATACTTAAGCATTATTTTAGTACAATAAACGGTCATCATTAAAATAATATATATACGTTTACGTTGCCAAACTTCTTCAACTGCCTTCGATATCGAGGAATACAATGGAAGAATATATTAAATATATCTCCGATAATAAAGAATGGATATTTTCTGGAATTGGCGTCGCTGTAGTCTGTTTGTTTATCAATAATAGATTTAGAGCAAAACATCATAATATCAAAATAACAACACATGGTAACAAAAGCCCCGGATACGTTGCGGGAGATTATAAGGATAAATCTCAAAATGATTAGCATTAAAACAACAGGTGATAAAAGCCCTGGGGCAGTTGGCGGCGACTATGTCGACAACAGCATAAATACCAATGTTGTTAGAAATTATTTTTTATTCCAGCATGGACTACTAAAAACAATTTCAAGCATTATGACCAGACTGAGACATCACCTTAACACGAAACAAATATCTTATGAAGAGCTTGCTGACTACTATTTTAATAACAGCCTTCATCATGGTCAATCTGTTACAGTCCATGGCTTCTTATCAAAATATGTGCTAACATATAGACATAACTACTACTCGCCATACACTCACAGAACTGGTCAAGTCTTAAGAGCACCTACCTATAACAAGCAAGAAACGGTTAAAATGGAGATTAAATCGCAGGTTACACAGTTGCCAATCCAAACATTCCCCCACTTTACAAAAGAAAACAAGCAAAAATATATATACTTCTTATACCACCCCTCATTTAAATCGTTCCACACAAGCAAAGCGAACGACACTACTCCCGCAAGCGAAAACACACTTCAAAACGGCTGCATCCTTGATATAAACGAATCACTCCGTCCAATCGTATTAATCTCACCAAAGAACCTTGAGCAATTCTGCAATAATTACATCAAAGTGACGGCATTAATAAACACATTCGACCCTGATATAACGAAGCTTTTCTTTTCACAACTCAACGAACCTCTGACGTCCATTTTTTCGAATACATTTCGACCTTACAACGAATCAAATATTTCTCTATGCTTAGATCTTTCAATTGATCCATCACAATGCATGATAACTACCCAAGAAAGAATTACAAGTCTACCGGCCACACTCTACGTTGAGACACATTTTGACAATATTAATTCTTCGAAAACACATTTAAATAGCATAGGCGGTTTATTGCCAAAAGCTTACCCTGGCCTTCATTGGGTATCATTTGGCGAGAAGGGTACACACGATAGCAAAGTTAAATTTGGACTCTGTGACTCAAGCACATCAATCGCTACAGTTAATTTTGTCAATTTTGCTCACTATACTGATGTTGATATCGTCTCTACCGATTTTTCAGATAAACTAAAGGCTCTTAAAGACTCGATAGAGCTGTTTAGAAAGAATGTTTGTCGGTTTTATAAAAAAACATACAATTCAAACATTAGACATGTATATGATTTTATATTTGACTATAAACGTGAGTATCTTTTTCATCCTGAAGGAATTATGTCTTCTGGATCATTAGCCCAGGAAATTAAAGAAGATAACGAACTTTCCGTAACCTTGAAATGGCTCAAAAGTCAGTCCATTTAGATTTAGTTCAACGCTCATATGGCGGAGAGCCAATATTTTCAAAAATGAAGTACAGTTGTCATTATAAAACGAACTGCTATTTTCTACTTATATTATAAACAGTTATTCAAAGACGCACGTTCGTAATTTTCACACACACCATGCCCCCTGTTGACTCCCGGCCCGGACAGGGCTAATGATGGGGCCGGAGCATATATCCATGCATACTTTCGCCGCAGACAGCGCCTCGCGCAACCTAACCGCCCTCGTCCTACCGGCGATGACCGTATCGGTCGTCGTAGTAGGCGGTTTTGCGTTCGGCCTGCGGCCGGAGGGCGCGTTCTAAGCTTTTAGCTTCATTGCAAACGTTCGACCCCCCGATGGCCCAGGCCATCGGGGGGTTTCTTTTTTGGGCCGCATCAGCCGGGCGGGCGACGCCCGGAACCACGAGAAAGGAAAAACGTCATGAAAAAAACCGGAGCGCAGATCATCGTGGAACTCTTGACGCGCCAAGGCGTGAAAACCATCGCCGGCATCCCCGGCGGCTGCAACCTGCCCATCTACCACGCCCTGGCCGAAAGCCCCATCCGCCACGTGCTCACGAGACACGAGCAGGGCGCCGGATTCCTGGCCCAGGGCATGGCCAGGATCACGGGCAAGGCCGCCGTGTGCATGGCCACCTCGGGCCCCGGCGCCACCAACCTCATCACGGCCATCGCCGACGCCAAGCTCGACTCCGTGCCCCTCGTCGCCATCACCGGCCAGGTCTCCTGCGACATGATCGGCGCCGACGCCTTCCAGGAAGTGGACACGTACGGCCTGACCCTGCCCATCACCAAGCACAATTTCCTGGTCCGCCACGCCAGCGAGCTTCTGACCGTCATCCCCGAGGCCTTCCGCATCGCCCAGTCCGGCCGCCCGGGCCCCGTGGCCGTGGATGTGACCAAGAACGCCCAGACCGAGACCTGCGAGTTCACCGCCTGGCCCGAACCGGGGGAAGCCGACGGCAATCCCGAATGCCCCCGCGAGACCCTGGAGCGCATGGCCGCGCGCATCAACGAGGCGAAACGCCCCATCCTCTACGCGGGCGGCGGCGTTTGCGCCTCGGGCGCGGCCGGGCTGCTTCGGGCCGTGGCCGAAAAAGCCTCCATCCCGGTGGTCAACACCCTCATGGCCATGGGCTGCCTGCCCCACGGCCACCCGCTCAACCTGGGGCTTCTCGGCATGCACGGCGCCCGCCACGTCAACCTGGCCATGGAGGAGGCGGACCTGATCGTGGCCCTGGGCGCCCGCTTCGACGACCGGGCCATCGGCAAGGCGGCCGCCTTTTGCCCGGGCGCCGACATCATCCACGTGGACATCGACCGCTCGGAGCTCGACAAGATCATGCCAGGATCCATCAGCGCCGCGGCTGACGCCGCCCTGACCCTGGCCGCGCTTTTGCCGCTCATCAAGGAAGACAAGCGTCTGGCCTGGAACGCGCGCCTGGCGGCCATCCGGGCCGAAAACCCCGTCCAGTATCCCAACCAGCTGGACATGCGCGAGCCCATAAGCGTCATCCGGCGCATCGGGGCGCTCATGCCCGAGGACGCCATCATCGCCACGGACGTGGGCCAGCATCAGATGTGGACCGCCCAGGTCTACCCCTTCGCCCGGCCCGGCTCCTTTCTCACCTCCGGCGGGCTCGGCACCATGGGCTTCGGCCTGCCCGCGGCCATCGGGGCGGCCCTGGCCGCGCCCAGCCGCCCGGTCATCTGCATCAGCGGCGACGGCTCCATCCAGATGAACATCCAGGAACTGGCCACCCTGGCCGAAACCCACGCCAACGTGAAGGTGGTCATTCTGAACAACGGGCATCTGGGGCTGGTGCGCCAGCAGCAGGAGCTTTTCTACGAAGGGCGCTACGCCGCCTCGCGCTTCGAATGCCGCCCGGATTTCGCCGCCCTGGCCCGGGGCTACGGCCTGCCCGGCTTCGATCTCGGAACCTCGTCCGATCCCGAGAAGATCCTGAAGGCCGCCCTGACCACCCCTGGGCCCTGCATCATCAACGCGCCCATTCATCCAGAGGTCAACGTCTATCCGATGGTGCCCCCCGGGGCCGCCAACAGTGAAATGATAGGAGGGAAAATCCATGTCTGAGACCGTGATCGAACTGACCGTGCGCAACCATCCCGGCGTCATGTCCCACATCACCGGGCTTTTCGCCCGCCGCGCCTACAACCTGGAGGGCATCCTGTGCGGGGCCCTTCCCGGCGGGGAACACAGCCGCATGTACCTCCTGGTCACGGCGGACCAGCGGCTGGGACTCGTCATGCGCAACCTGGAAAAGCTGTACGACGTGCTGGACGTGCGTCTTCGCGACGACTGCGACGGTTCGGCCTTCGCCCATCTGGACGAGCTGGTCGCCGCATCGAGCCGCCGGGCGGCCTGAAAAACGGCTCGGGCGGCCTCCAAGCGAGGCCGCCCGGAATAAAGGCCTCCGTGCGGGCGACGGCGCGCCTTGCGGGCGTGATCGTCCCCGGACCGCGTCCTGGCGGCGGCTAAACGGTTTCTAGTAGGACTGGAAGGCGGGGCTTGCCAGGATGACCGCGCCGGAAAGGCCTTGGGGCGCCTTTCGGGCCGCCTGGCGGACGGGCTCGGGAACGTCCGCCCCGAGGGTCTTCTCCAGATCGTCGGCCGAAAGCGGAAAAACCGGCGCCCCCGCCCCAAAGGCCGGGGTTTCGCCCTCGGCCAGGGCGGTCATGAAAAAAAGCCGCTTGTCCAGGGCGGGCGGGTTGAGCCAGGCCTCGCGCAAGGGCTTGTAGCCCGAGGGCGCCGGGCAATCGTACAGGGGCATGCCCAGAATCTCGAGGGCGCCGAGAAGGGGCATGGGGTCCGCAAGTTCCGCGCCCGAAGCCCGCGCGGCGGATACCGCCAGACGGTACGGCGTTTTGAACTTGGCCTGGAAATAGCGCTCGTCGAAAAACTCGGGACTTTCGAAGAGCGTCTTCAGGACGTGGCGGATCATGCCGCCCGAGTCGCGATAGGCCCTGGCCATGCGCTCGACCAGTTCCTCCGGCGGATCGTCGGCCAGGAAGAACCGGGCCAGCTGGCGGCTGATCCTTTTGGCCGTGGCCGGATGTTCGGCCAGGATCTTCAGCGCCAAAATGCCCTCCTGGACCCCGCCGCCCTTGATGGTCTGTCCCATGAACAGCTTGTCCATGGGGTCGTGGTCCTCGGCGTCGAACACGAAGCCGGTCGCCCCCCCGCTCCCATGCCCCGCCCCGATGCGCCAGCCCGTGAAGATCTTGGCCAGGGCGTTCACCTCCATGGGCGAGCGCTCCTCGTCCGGCCCCAAGGTGTGGACGTCCAGCAGGTTGCGGGCGAAGGTCTCGTTGACCTTGGAATAGTCCGGCAGGCCCTCGTCCCCGCGAATGACCCGGTTGCGCCAGTTGTCCAGGTAGATGAGCATGGCCGGATGCATGCTGACGGCGGCCAGGAGGTCCACGAACCGGCCCATGGCGAAGGGGCGGATGGCCTCGCGCTCGAAACTGCCCGCCCACAGATGAACCAGCCCCTTTTGCGCGTCCACGTTGAAATGGTTGAACCAGAAATCCACCATGAGTTCGCGCAGTTGATGGGGCGAAAGCGCGGCCCGGGCGAACTTGGCGGCGCCCGCCTGCCGGGTCACCACCTCGGCCTGATCCCTGGCCTCGCGCACGTCCTCCAGGCTGACCCCGCCGCCCGGGGCCTCGGATTTGGGGCCGTATTCCCGAAAAAGCGCCACCGTATCCAACGCGTTGGCGCCGTAGCTGTCGAGAATGCGGACCAGGGCCTCGGGTTCGGGCGTTTCGTCCGGGTTCAATTGCCCGTCGATGAAGGCCTGCGCCCCCATTTCGCGCACCCGCTCGACGTCCCCGGGCGCGGGTCCGTAGGTCAGGCGGTTCAGGACATGCAGAACCTTGTGTTCCTCGTCCATCTGTCCAGCCAGGGCGGAAACGGCGCACAAGGCGAACGCCGCCACAACCAGACAGCGCATGACCATGCGGACGGCGGCCGTCCGCGCCGCGCCGCCGGACCAGGCGTTTTGCCCGGACGCCCGCCCCCCTCTTTGGCGGGCGCGAAGCGGGAGACATCCGAAAAGGAAAACGCCCCGGCGGGGAAGATCGGCCCGGCCGCTCCGCTCCGTCGCATTCCGGGCCTGACTGGCGTTCGGACCGGAGGACGGTTCAGAGAACGGACGGCCGGACGGCGCCTGCCGGGGCGCGCGACCCGGCCTTTTTTCGGACGCGTGGGTCCGCGCGAGGAAGATACCCGTGGTCATGACTGAATTGTGAACGCGGGGGGCGGAAAAGTCAATTTGTCGCGTCTTGTGGGACGCTTTGGATCAGCTTCGCCAAAAAGCGCGTTTTCCGAAGGGGTTGCTTTTTGTAGACGACCGGTCTACTAGCAGGGCCGGAGGTCCTATGCGCAAAACCGGCATGAGAAGCCGCATCCTGGAGCGCGGCGCCGCCCTGGTCCACGCCAAGGGCTTCAACAACGCCGGACTGAAGGAAATCCTGGACGCCTCGGGCGCGCCCAAGGGGTCGTTCTATTTCTATTTCAAGAGCAAGGAGGCGTTCGGTCTGGCGCTCATCGAGGAGTACGGGGCGGGCTTTCGCAAGCTCGCGGGCGCGGTTCTCCTGGACCCG
Organism: uncultured Desulfovibrionaceae bacterium; assembly: GCA_937934715.1. Lineage (GTDB taxonomy): Bacteria > Desulfobacterota > Desulfovibrionia > Desulfovibrionales > Desulfovibrionaceae > CALGYO01. The sequence goes on from CALGYO010000112.1 coordinate 42,718, forward strand.
GCCCGGCCGCCGCTCTCCCGGCTGCGCCGGTTTTTCGAGGCGTTGGCCCAGCGCGTCGCGGACGGGGAGTATCGCCTGGGCTGCCCCATCGGCAATCTCGTTCTGGAAATGAGCGGACTGAGCGAGGCCATGCGAGAGCGGCTCCAGGCGGCCATGCTCTGGATGCGCGGTCTCATCGTCCATCAGCTCGAAGAAGCCAGGCTCGATGGGGCCGTCCTTCCCGGGCTGGATATTCCGGAAACCGCCCGGTTCATCCTGTCCGCCTGGCAAGGCGCGGTCATGGCCGCCAAGCTGGAACGAAGCCGCGAGCCTCTGGACGCGTTTTTCACGGTGATCTTCGAAACCCTGTTGACCGGCCGCGAGCCGGGTTCAGCTTCGCCCGGCGCCGCGCCGGAGCATGATATGGAGGCGTGATGCGACGCTATCTTTCCCACATCGATCCGGCCGCGAACCCCGAGGAGGCGGCCGCCGCCTATTTCGCCATTCCGGCGGGCTTTCCCCCGCCGCCGCCCCTGGTGACCGCAAGCGCCAGTCCCGGGATCGTGGAGCTGCAAAACAGGCAGCTCATCCATTTCCGCAATCAGGAAACCCTGGACGCCGAGTTCTTCGCCGTGTTGCGGTACATCCTCTCGGACCGGTACGACGCGCCCGAGTGTCTGGCCTTCAACGCCGATCTGCTCAAACGCGCGGGCGGGTATTCCGAGGAGGAGCTGGACGGGCTTTTGCGCGAGCCGGAGCATGCGCCTCTCGATGACGCGCAAGGGGCGCTCCTGCTTTTCGTCCTCGATCTGGTCCGGGACCCCGGCGCCGTGCGGGAGGAAAACGTGGCGGCCCTTCGCGAATACGGGTTCGCGGACCGGGACATTTTCGACGCCGCCTCCCACGCCACGTTTTTTATCAGCGCCATCACCCTGCACAAGGCGTTCTCGGCCAAAGCCGGAGAGGACGAATAATCGCTCCCTCCGGGACGACCCTTCGCGCAAGAAACGGTTTTCGCCCTTCTTGCGCGCATCCCCGGCCCGTTTTGGAGCCCAGGAAATCGTTCCCTCTTCCTTGAAACAACAAGAAATGATCCAGACGCGCGCCCGTCCGGGGCGGGGCGGGGTTCGAGCGGGCGGCGGGGGCGTCCATGCATTGCGACGCCGGCTCCCGCTCGAACCCCGCCCCCGGCCGCGCGACAGACCGTCCCGGCGCACCCCAATGCGCCCCCGTTCCTGCCACGGGGCGTCCCGGCCCTTTCCCGCTCCTTCCGCGTCTCTTCAGAGGCCAACGCCGCGCCAGCCATGAAAAAAGGCGCCCCGGGACCCGCCCGGAGCGCCTCGCTTCAATCCATAAGGGACCGGTCCTACGCCGCCAGCCGCCTGCGGCCTTTGCTGGCCAGATCCGTGGCGATGGCCGCCACGTACAGGGCGCCGCGCACGAAAAGGGGGAGCTTCATGGGACTGGCCGATTTCTGGAAGTCCTCCATGGTCTCGATGTCCCCATAGCTCTTGCCGGTGAAACGCTTGTACAAGGTCTTGCCCGCCGGATTGTCCGGTTGCAGGCGAAGCCCCTTGGTCACGGCCTTGAGCGCCTGCTGGGGCTTGCGCAGAAAATGGTAAGCCTTGCTCATTTCCACGTACACGTCGCCCCGCCTGGGGGTCAGCTCCACGGCGTGGGCGTAGGCGCCGATGGCCGCGCCGTAGTCGCGGCGGCTCATCTCCTCGTTGCCCAGGGCGACGAACGGGTTGAAGCCGTCCTTGTCCTGTTGCAGATAGGCCGCGAACCGGTCCTTGAGCTCCTGGAAATTGCGCTGCCTGGCGCAGGCGGCCGCCGCCTGGCGCATGTATTTGCGGGCCTTGTCCGTATTGCCCTTGGCCTGCCAGGCCGAAGCCAGGCCGAGATAGGCCTCCGCGTACAGCGCGTTGAGCGTGACCGCCCGGTCGAAGGCGGCGATGGCCGGATCGAAGCGCTTTTCGGCCAGATGCGCCATGCCTTCCCGGAAATGCCGCGTGGCCTCGTCCGGCGCGGCGGTCACCGCTTCGAAGCCCGCCACGGCCTCGTCTTCCCGTCCCGCCGCCAGATCGGCCCGCGCCTTTCTGAGCGAGCGTTCCTTTTCCTGGGCGAACAGGGCGGAGCGCATGGCAAACCCCAGGTGCTTGTCAAAGGCCGCCTGGGAATACGGCCGGGCCAGATAGCCCGCGCATCCGGCCCGAACGGCTTCGAGCACGGCCTGACGCGCATTCCGGGTCGTGGCCATGATGGCGGGAATCGTCGCCAGGGAGGGCTCGTTCGCAAGACCGCGCAGGAAATCGACGCCGGTCATGTCGGCAAGCTGCGCGTCGCACATGACGAGATCCGCGCGATGCTTGCGCAGATAGGCCATGGCCTCGGCGCCCGAGGCGGCCGTTCTGGTCTGGAAGATGCGGACCCCCTTGAAAAAGGAGCGGTCCACGCGAATATGGCCTTCATTGGCCGATACGATGAGGACGTTCTTGAAAAGTTCCGCCGGGGTGTTCATGCCGTCGCCTCCGCGATCCGGGTTGCGCGATGCCGCGATGGGGGGCCGCCGTCCGGACGCTGGCCCTTGGGCCCGAACCGGACGGCGGCTCTCCGCTCCCCGCTATCCTTATCGGACGAACGCGGATCGGGTTTAGGCGGAAAAATGGGGTTATTGGGGTCGCGCCGAAAAAAACCGGAATGCGCGTGGGGATCTGATCAGGCGCCGCCTCGGGCGCCGCGTCAGGCGCGCGCGAACGCCCGCGCAGGCTCCCATGCGTCCCGCGCCGGAAGACGCAGGCGCGCGGCTTCCCGCCACGGGCCGCAGAAGGCGGCCGCTTTGCCTCCCGATACGCCCCGCGCGGCATCCCCGTCATTCCCCTGGGAGCGGGCCTGGGATGCGCCGCGCGTCGCCGAGGACGCGATCAGACCATGACGTCGAGGGCGGCGCCCTGGGAAAAAGCCGCCTCTTCGGAGGGGTACAGGGAGTCCAGGGTGGAGGCGAACTGGCTGGACAGGGTCTGTCCGGCGAAGGTTCCGGCCTCCTCCCCGAACGTCTCTTTCAGATAGACGGCCGCCTGGTCCAGGCTCTCCTTGAGGGAATTCCGGCTGATCCCCTTCTCCTCGAGATTGGAGGTGATGATGTCCATGACGGTTTGCGCGGCTTCGTCGCCGTATTTCCCGGCCACGCTGGCGGCGGTCAGGGAGAGGGCGGACATGAGGGAATTGGCCGTACCGGCCTCGCCGTTCACGGCGTAGAATTTTTCCTCGAACCCGTTTTCGAAATAGCGGTTGAGCGAGTCGTTGAGCTGGCCGTTGAACTGGGCCATGATCTTGTCCCCGCCCGCGAAGCCGAAATTCTGGTCCATGAACTTGACCACGTTCAGGAGGCTCTGGCCGAGATCGTCCTCGGAGATATCGCCGTCGCCCAATCCTTTGTAGACGATGCCCACCATGGCTACGGCGGCCTCGTCGCCGAAATTCTCGCGCACGTAGTCCACGGAATCGGCCAGGGCTTGCTCCAGGTTCGCGCCCGCGTTCTCGCCCGCGTCTTGCGCGCCCAGGCCCGAGGCGTCGATGCGCGCCATCACGTCCTTGGCGAAGGTTTCGATCTCGTCCTGGCCGATGGTAACCGATGAGGAAACCAGGCTGTTTTCGCCGTAGGCCTTGGCGGCCTTGCCCAGGGAGAAGGCGGAGGAGGAGACGCTGGTCTCGGAGACGATGACCGGGGTCGTGAGCCCCGAAAAAAGAGATTGCATTTCCATGGCGTTTCCAGACGTTTTCTGTTCTCTGTGTACTATCATCGGCTGAACGGCCAAACTCTTTAGGGCGCCGGTCCCCTTTGCCCGGCCCCCGGACGGTCGCCACGAACACAGCGCGCTCATCCTCGCCGCGCGGGGGGAATATGGCTTACGGTTACGCTGGAAAGATCCTGCACATCGACCTCACGACCGGCGCCTCGCGCGTCGAAGCGACGCCCAAGGACCTGCGCGAGCGATTTCTGGGCGGCAGGGGCATGGCCGGGCAATATCTCGCTCCCCACGCCCGCCGTTCGTTCGACGACCCCCTCTCGCCGGTCCTTTTTTTCGCGGGCCCCCTGACGGGCCTCGCCGCTCCCAGCTCGGGGCGCGTCTGCATCCTCGCCTTTTCCCCGCTGACCGGGACCGTGGGCAACTCCAACGCAGGCGGAAAGCTCGGCATCGAGCTGAAAAAGGCGGGCTTCGACGGACTGGTCGTGACGGGCCGCAGCCCCAAGCTCTGCGGGATCGCCATCGAGGACGGCGCGGCGCGCATCGAGGACGCCTCGCATCTTTCCGGGAGATCACCGGCCGAAACCGTCCAGCGCCTGCCGGCGGGCGGGGCCTCGGCCAGCATCGGCCCGGCCGGAGAGAAAGGCTCCAGGTTCGCGGTCATCGTCATGGACGGCGAGTTTCCCGCCGGTCGCGGCGGCCTGGGGCTCACGCTCGGGGCGAAGAACTGCAAATACGTCCGGGTGAAGGGAACGGGCGAATTGCGCGGGGCCGATCCCGGCGCCATGGCCGCGGTACGCGAGGATATCCTGCGCATGACCGCCGCCTCGCCCACGCTCACGGGCAGCCACGGCTTCAAGCGCTTCGGCTCGGGCGCCCTGTTCCAGGTCATGGACGACAACGGACTCATGCCCACGAACAATTTTCGCCGCGCCCATTTCGGCGCCGCGGAAAAGCTCAACGCCGCGGCCTACAAGAAACGGTACAATCCCCAAAGCCACGGCTGTCCCGGCTGCCACATCAAATGCCGTTCCGTGGCCCCGGGCGGCCTGCCCCTGCCGGGATTCGAAAGCATGTCCCATTTCACGGCGCTCATCGGCAACACGGACCTCGAGGTCACGGCCTCGGCCCACGCCTTATGCCTGTCCCTTGGCATCGACCCCATAAGCGCCGCCTCCGCCCTGGCCTGCCACGCAGAAATCACGGACGAGAGCCTGACCCCGGAGCGCATCTTCAGCCTGCTCGCAGGCATGGGAAGGCTCCAGGGCGAAGGCGCCGAGCTTGGATGCGGGTCGGCGATCTACGCCAAGTCCATGGGCCGCCCCGAACTGTCCATGTCCGTCAAGAGCCTGGAGCTTCCGTCGTGCGATCCGCGCGGGGCCTACGGCATGGCCCTGGCCTACGCCACTTCTCCCCGGGGAGGCTGCTATCTCCAGGCCTGCCCCATCCGCCACGATTTCATGGACATGCCCGCCAGCGAACGGCTCACCTTCGCGGGCAAGGACAGGCAGATCAAGCTGGCCGAGGATGCGAACGCGGCGGTGGACAGCCTGATCGTCTGCAAATACGTGATGTTCGGGGCGAGTCTCACGGAATACGCCCGGGCGCTGTCCGCGGCCCTTGGCCGTGAGACCACGCGAGAAGAGCTTATGGCCAGCGGCGAGCGGACCGTCTATTGCGAACGCATGATCAACGCGGTCCGGGGTTTTTCCGCCAGGGACGACGACCTGCCCGGCCGTTTTTTCAACGAATCCGGGGCGGAGGACGGCCAGACGGCCCGGCCCATTTCCCGGCCGGATTTCCTGGACGCCCGGTCCGCGTACTACGCCCTGCGGGGCCTCGACGAGAACGGCCTGCCCACCCGGGAAAAGGCGGCCGAACTCGGGCTTGCCTGGATCGATTGACCGTTGGCGGCCCTGAGGCCCGCCAACGGCCCATGCCGGACGCTGTTGAAAAGAACCGGCGGGCGTTGTAGGTTACGCGCTTTACGTCATCTCCCAATCCAAGGAACGCTCCATGACGACCGGCGCGCCCGGGAAAGACCTCGCCGTAAGCGTGGTCATCCCTGTTTACAACGAAAAAAACACCCTTCTCACCGTTCTCGACAAGGTGCTGGCCCAGCCGGGCGTCGCCGAGGTCATCCTGGTGGACGACGATTCCACCGACGGCACGCGGGACATCCTGCGCGGACTGGAAGGCCGGGACAGGATCCGTACGCTGTATCACCCGGGAAACAGGGGGAAGGGCGCAGCCCTGCGCACCGGATTCGCCGCCGCCACGGGCGACGTGATCCTCATCCAGGACGCGGATCTCGAATACGACCCCACGGACTACCCCGCCCTGCTCGCCCCCATCCTCTCCGGCAAGGCCGACGTGGTCTTCGGCTCGCGTTTTCTGGGCGGTCCCCATCGCGTGCTCTATTTCTGGCATTACTGCGGCAACAAGCTGCTGACGCTGTTGTCGAACATGTTCAACAACTTGAATCTCACCGACATGGAGGTCTGCTACAAGGTCTTCACCCGGGAGATTCTCGACCAGATCCAGATCGCCTGCGACCGCTTCGGCGTGGAGCCGGAGCTGACCGCCAAGGCGGCCCGGCTCAAGGCGCGCATCTACGAGGTGCCCGTCTCCTACCATGGCAGGACCTATCAGGAAGGGAAAAAAATCGGCTGGAAGGACGCGGCGGCCGCCTTCTACTGGATCGTCCGCTTCGGGCTTTTCCGCTAGCCCGGCCTTTGCGGAATGCGCGCACGCCCGCGATGAGAGCGCCATGCCGAACGCCTTGCCCCTCGCGATAAAGCGCCCTTTCCTGCGGGAAAGGCCGCGCCCGCGCCGCTCCTCCCGGAAAGGCGGGTAAAACGCCGTGGACCATCTCGTCTTCGTCTACGGTACGCTGCGACGGGGCTGCGTCAATCACGGCCTGTTGCGCGTCCCGGACGCCCGGCTCCTGGGCCCGGGCCGGACCGAAAAGCTCTACGCCCTGTACCTGGACGCGGACGGAACGCCGTATGTGAAGGAGGAGGAGCCGCGCGTTCGCATCCGGGGAGAGCTGTACCGGGTGACGCCCCCCGTTCTCGCGGCCCTGGACGCCCTGGAGGAGCATCCGTCCGACTACGAGCGCCGGGAGACGGCCGTGATCCTGGACAACGGCCCGCGCCATCGCGCCTGGCTCTATTTCCACCCCGCCCCGCCCGGACGGCTTCTTCCGGGCGGCGATTTCCTGAACGTCTGAGGCCCCATCCGCCTCGAGCGCCCGACGTCGCAAGCGCCCGCGCCCGCGGGTCCTCCCCGGTTCCGGCCTGCGGCGCGGGCGCAATCCGCCCAAGCGGTCCTCATGCCGGAAGCCGCGCGCCAGGAAGCGGTTCTCGCGCCGCGTCCTGGAGGAAAGCGCATCCTTTCGTCGAGAGCGAAAGCGCGCCCTGATTCGCTTGCTTCAGGAAGACGGGGTCTTTTGCAAGGGACGCGCTAGTAGCTTTTGAAAAGTCCGGCGTAGACGACGTAGACCCAGCCCAGGATGCCATGGATGACGGCCCAGATGATGGATTTGTTGAGGGTGAAGGACACGGCCATGGCCAGGGCCGAACCGAAGCCCACGCCGTATTTGATGATGGTGGGCCGGTAGGAATACGTTTCCATGGTCTTCTCCTTGATTTGGCCTTATGGCGCCCCGCTTGCGGGTTCGCGCCGCGCCCGTTTCGCGTCAGCCGCGCGCAGGGCTCTGCCTGGACGCATGCCCGTCGCCCGCACGATAGCCCGGACCGGCCGGAAAAGCCAGCCGGACCGGCCGTCATGCGCCGTGTCTCGCGATTCTGAAAAGACGGGCGCCCGCCCCGTTTCGCGCGGCATGCCCCGCCCCGTTTCGCCAGGACGCCTGGCTCGCGCGGCGCCCTGTAAACGCGCGGCGGCATTTCCCGGAAACCACGACTTCCCGCAGCGCATTCTCTTCGAAGACGCCATGCGCGTTCTTCGAGGGCGCGCCGCCAGTGTCGCGTCCTTGAAGAACATGCCGTTATTTTTCCAGGAAAATGGAGACGCTTTTTCTGTGGCGTCCTCAACCTTCGCATCCCCTCCATTCGGGGACTCGCCGCTAGCTGCCTGTTGAAAAATCCCTTTTCGGCGGGCTGTTGAAAATTCTCTCTGGGTAGGCGCAAGAAAAAGTCAGGGCCGAAGCGTACAGAGCGTACGCGAGGGGTTGGCTTTTTCGCAGCAACGACGCCAGAGGGAATTTGTAAACGGCCCGCTAGGCCCTGGCGCCCTTGGGCCGCTTGGAATGGGCCGTGCGCCAGACGCCCGGCCCCTCGGCCACCACCTGCAAAACCGGCTGACCGGCCAGAAGCGAGGGCCTCAGCCAGCCGCCCGAGAACACCACGTCCTCGGGCAGGGGCGCCGCCGGATCCCTGTCCACGGACACCACCCGAATCCCGCACCGCGAAAGGTCCTCCACGCTCGCCCCCTCGCCCAGGGCCCTAAGGCCGCCGTATTCGATGAACCGGCCGCACCAGCCGTGCTTGGTCAATCCCACGGCCGCCGCCGCGCCGATGATCCCGTCGTTGGTTCCGCCAAGCCCCAAAAGCGCGTCCTTAGCTCCGGCCGGGACGGCGGCCATGGCCTCGGCCTGGGAAACGCGCCGTCCGGTGGTCCGCAAGGCGTAGGCCACGAGCGTCGCGTCCACCTCTTCCCCGGGCAGAACGCACAGTCCCGGATCGCTGCCCGGAGAGGCGTTTTGAACGAGAAAGCCCGCCGCCAGTTCCCGAAGCGCGGGAAGGGCCCCGTCCGGACAGTCGATCACCGCGCAGGCCGAGCTGTTGTTGGAGGTATAGGGGATGCCTTCCAGCCTGGGATGCTGATGGCGCAACACGCCCCGGCTGGAAAATTCCGGGGAAAGGGTCCGCAGGAACGTTCTGACCATGCGCCCGGTGCCCATTTCGGCGCCCAGGACGTCGGTATCGTCGAAACCGAGATAGACAAACATGATGTGCTGGCTCCTTCAAAAAGTCCCCAGGCTATACGTAGGCTCGCTTCGACCTGTCAATAAAGGCCGAAGCGGCGCTCTTGCGCCCCCGGCCGATCGCTGCCATGATGCCAGAATGCGGCATCCGGCCGCGCATCGCAGGCAAAGGAGACGACATATGGAAACCACCCTGCATCTCATGCGGCACGGCAGCATCGAGGGCTGCGAAATCAGACGTTTTCGCGGTCAGGCCGACGTACCCCTGGACGACGCGGGCCGCCGCCAGGCCGCCTGGTGGCGCGAACGCCTGGGAACAGGCCGCTTTACGGCGGTCTACGCCAGCGACCTTTCCCGGACCATGGAGACCGCCCGCATCGTCACGGGGGGCGATACGCCCATCATCGCGGAGCCTCGCCTGCGAGAGATCAGCCTCGGAACATGGGAGGGCCGGACGCCGCAGGAGGTCATGCGGGAGGAGCCCGAGGCCTACGCGGCCAGGGGCCGGGACATCACGCGCTACCGCACTCCCGGGGGCGAAAGCTTCGAGGATCTGCAAAACCGGACCTGGCCCGCGTTCGAGGACATCGCCCGGGCGGCCGGGGGCGAGATCCTTATCGTCTGCCACGGCGGGGTCATCCGGACTCTTTTATGCCGGATTCTGGGCATGCCGCTGGAGAATCTTTTCCGGATCATCCTGGACTACGCGGGGTTGAACATCATTGTTCGCAAGGAGAACGGCCTGGCCCTGGCCGCCATGAACCTCACGCCGCCGAGGGCGTGAGGCCGCCGCCAAGGGCATTACTCACGATGTTGGACAAATCCGTGTCACCGCCGCCGTCCGGGAAGGCGGACGCAAAGGAGAAGCTTGCGGACTGCGCCGCATTTTCTTCGGCAACATATTGATATTCAAAATGTTGCCTTATTCTTTCTCCAAAGGACCGCATGATGCGCTCCCCATTGCTTGCCCTGCCCGCATTTCCGGCGTCTCTCTTCGATGCGCGCCGAATATTATTTCACATCCCACTAAAATTATTGAAACTAAGAAAATTTCTGTGCCAGCTCTACAGCAAAGAATTTTATTTTGACGGTTTTGGCCCATATACGTCAGTTATGCATATTCTGACATATATGAATGCATCATAGTTATCTATATCAAGCAGCAGGAGAAGCAGCATGAGCAAGGCGGCGAACGGACCGGTTCTGGACGAGGCCAGGCCGGAAAAGGCAATGGAAGAGGCGGAGCGCATCGGGCCCTATTCCTTCCCGGAATGGGTGGAAATGGTCAGGCGGTTCCACAGCTATCCCGCCCCCGGCGTGCTCATCGGCGGAATCATGGTGGACGAGCTCATGCGCCGCATGCCCGAGGGCGTCCTCTACGACGCCATCGCCGAAACCTCCTGGTGCCTGCCCGACGCCATCCAGATGCTCACCCCCTGCACCATCGGCAACGGCTGGCTTCGGGTGGTGAATTTCGGCGTGTACGGCCTGTCGCTTTTCGACAAGCGCACCGGCCAGGGATTCCGGGCGGTCATCGACCCCGAGACCCTGAAGGACAGGCCCTGCTTGCGCGACTGGCTGCTCAAGCTCAAGCCCAAAAAAGACCAGGATTCTCCGGGACTGCGCCGGGAAATCGAAACCATGGGCCGAAGCGCCCTGCGGGTGGAGCCCGTGGCCGTGCGCGGGGACCAGCTCGTCAAGCGCTCCAAGGGCGCGATAACCCTGTGCCCCATCTGCGGCGACGCCTACCCCGCCGTCTTCGGCGCGGTCTGCCGGGCCTGCCAGGGCGAATCCCCCTATCTCTCGTCAAGAACCCCCAACCGTCAGACCGATCTGGACTCCCCGCCGCTTACCGCCGTCTCCGTGGAGGAGGCCGTGGGCGTGCGCGTGCTGCACGACATGACCCGGGTCGAGCCCGGAACCTCCAAGGGCGCCGCCTTCCACCGGGGCCAGACCATCACCGCCGGCGACGTATGCCGCCTGCAGCGCATGGGCCGCTTCCACGTCTACGTGGGCGAGATCGAGGGCGAGGACTGGGTCCACGAGAACAAGGCCGCGAGCCTCCTGGCCCGGGGCCTGGCCGGGGACAACATCGGCCCGGCGGGCGCCCCGCGCGAGGGCAAGATCAATCTGGCCGCCTCCACGGACGGCATGCTCGTGCTCGATAGCGACCGCCTGGAGGCCCTCAACCTGGTCCCGGACGTCATGGCCGCCTGCCGGAAGAGCTACAGTCTGGTCAGGAAAGGCATGAAGGTGGCCGGAACCCGGGCCATCCCCCTGTACATCTCCAGGGACAACATGGAGAAGGCCCTGCGCGTGTTGAGCGCCGGTCCCATCATCCACGTGCGGCCCCTCGCGAAGGCCAAGGTCGGCGTCCTGGTCACGGGCAACGAGGTCTACAAGGGCCTTATCGAAGACCGCTTCGCCCCGATCATCTCCGGCAAGACCGCGGCGCTCGGGTCCGAGGTCATTCGCACCATCATCGCCCCGGACGACGCGGACGCCATCCAGCGGGGCGCCGGGGAGCTTCTCGACGCGGGCTGCGACCTCATCGTGACCACGGCGGGCCTTTCGGTGGACCCGGACGACGTCACCCGCAAGGGCATGCTGGCCGCCGGGCTCGCGGACGCCCTCTACGGCGCCCCGGTCCTGCCGGGCTCCATGCTCCTGCTCGGGCGCCTGGGCGCGGCCAGGGTCATCGGCGTTCCGGCCTGCGCGCTCTTTTTCAAGACCACGGCCTTCGATCTCGTCCTGCCCCGCGTGCTGGCGGGCGTGGAGATCACCCGGCGGGATCTGGCCAGACTGGGCAACGGCGGCATGTGCATGGAGTGCAAGACCTGCGCCTTCCCCAAATGCCCCTTCGGCAAATGACGGTCCGTCGTATTGGCCGTCAAGGAGACGAAACATGAAACGTCCCGTGGTGCGCGTGCACATCTGGATGGAGTCCGGAGGGGAAACCCTGCTGGGGCTCGGCCGGGCGCAGCTTCTGGAACGCATCGAGGAGCTGGGATCCCTGAAAAAGGCCGCCGAAAGCCTGGGCATGTCCTACCGGGCGGCCTGGGGCAAGATCAAGCAGTCCGAAAAAACCCTGGGATTCCAGCTCATCAACAAGGAAGGCTGCAACAAATGCGGCTACCGGCTCACCGTGTTCGGCAAATGCCTGACAAAGGCCTACCGGGACTGGTTCGAGGAAGTGGAGCGCCACGCCTATGAGCTGGCCAAGGCCAAGTTTCCCTTCGCCCCCCTGGCCTTTTCCGGCGAATCCGCCCTGGGCGGGGACGCGGCCCTGGAAGACGGTCCGGACCCGGCCGACGAGGACGTGCAGCTCGACATGTCCAAGCTGCGCATGAGCCTGGGCTCCCTGATCCCGGTCCAGGAGGACTGCGGCTGCGTATGACGGCGCCGCTCTTCGATCAGATTGATCTATGCCTGACATTGGATAATGTGCTTTATGTAACACATTAATTTTATTGACTTTTTTATTGTAGGCAAAACGTCTCCCGTGCTAGTGACGAGGAATCGATCACATCCAAAGACCGGCGGGCCCCGCATATGCGTTCGGCGCGCCCGGTAAAGGAGGCGCGGAATGAGACTGACGCGAAGAGGTTTCATGAAACTGACGGGGGCGGGGCTGGCTGGCCTGTCCCTGTCTCAACTGGGATTCGATCTTCGGCCGGTGGCCGCCTATGCGGCCGGGCTCAAGATCGAGGGGGCCAAGGAGGTCATCTCCATTTGTCCCTTCTGTTCCTGCGGTTGCAACGTGGTCATGTACGTGAAGGACGGCAAGCTCATAAGCGTGGAAGGCGATGCGGATTACCCGGTGAGCGAAGGCGCCCTGTGCGCCAAGGGCGCCTCCATGTACTCCATGCATATCAACGACCACCGGCTGACCAAGCCGCTCTACCGGGCGCCCGGGTCGGACAAATGGGAAGAAAAGGATTGGGACTGGACCCTGGACCGCATCGCCCGGCTGGTCAAGGACACCAGAGACCGTGATTTCAAGACGAAAAACGCCAAGGGGCAGACGGTCAACCGGGTGGAAACCATCTTCCAGCAGGGCACCTCGCAGATGGACAACGAGGAGCTGGCCTTAAGCCACCAGATGCTGCGCTCCCTGGGCGTGGTCTACATGGACCACCAGGCCCGGGTCTGCCACAGCGCCACCGTGGCCGCCCTGGCCGAATCCTTCGGGCGCGGCGCCATGACCAACCACTGGATCGACATCAAAAACGCCGACGCCATCCTGATCATGGGCAGCAACGCGGCCGAGGCGCATCCCATCTCCTTCAAATGGGTGCTCAAGGCCAAGGACAAGGGCGCGGTCGTCATGCACGTGGACCCGAAGTTCTCCCGGACCTCGGCCCGCTGCGATTTCCATGTGCCGCTTCGCTCGGGAACGGACATCCCCTTCCTCGGCGGCATGGTGAAATACATCCTGGAAAACGACCTGTATTTCAAAAAATACGTGGTGGACAACACCAACGCCTCGTTCATCGTGGGCGACGCCTTTTCCTTCAAGGACGGCATGTTCTCTGGCTTCGACCCCAAGACCAGAACCTACGACCGCAAGACCTGGGCCTTCGCCCTGGACGACGAGGGCGTGCCCAAAAAGGATCCCACGCTCAAGGACCCGCGCTGCGTGTTCCAGCTCATGAAGAAGCACTACGAGCGCTACGACCTGGACAAGGTCTCCTCCATCACGGGCGTGTCCAAGGACAACCTCCTCAAGGTCTACAAGACCTACGCGGCCACCGGGAAGCCGGACAAGGCCGGAACGGTCATGTACGCGCTGGGCTGGACCCAGCACACCGTGGGCGTGCAGAACATCCGGCTTTCGGCCATCGTCCAGCTGCTTCTGGGCAACATCGGCGTGGCGGGCGGCGGCATCAACGCCCTGCGCGGCGAACCCAACGTGCAGGGCTCCACGGACCACTGCGTGCTCTGGCACATCCTGCCGGGCTACCATCCCGTGCCCACGGCGGATCAGCCCGACCTTGCGGCGTACCTGAAGGCCGTCACCCCGGTCAGCCATGATCCCCAAAGCGCCAACTGGTGGCAGAACCGGCCCAAGTACGTGGCCAGTCTCCTGAAAGCCTGGTTCGGCGAAGGCGGGACCAAGGAGAACGGATTCGGCTACGACTGGCTGCCCAAGGCGGACGTGGGGAAAAACTACGCCAACCTCTTCTGCTTCGACGAGATGTACAAGGGCGCCATGCGCGGGGGCTTCATCTACGCCCACAACCCCGCCCAGAGCATGCCCAACATCAACAAGATCCGCAAAGCCATGGACAAGCTGGACTGGCTGGTCATGGGCGAAATCCACCACACCGAGACCAGCGATTTCTGGCATCGGCCGGGCGTGGACCCCAAGAAGATCAAGACCGAGGTGATCCTTTTGCCTTCGGCCCAGCGCGGCGAGAAGGACGGCACGGTCACCAACTCCGGCCGCTGGCTCATGTGGCATTTCAAGGCCATCGAGCCGTTAGGCGAATCCCGGTCCATGGGCCGCATGATCCAGGAGATCTTCGGCCGCGTCAAAGAGCTGTACAAGAAGGAAGGCGGCGCCTTCCCCGAGCCCATCGTGAACGCGGATTGGCCGGACAGTTACGACGCGGACTTCGTAGCCAAGAAGATCAACGGCTGGTTCGTCAAGGACGTCACCCTAGGCGACAAGAGCTACAAGAAGGGCCAGCAGGTCCCGAGCTTCGCCAGCCTCATGGACGACGGCTCCACCGTGAGCTTGAACTGGCTGTACTGCGGCACGTACCAGGACAACATGGACCTGTGCAAACGCCGCGACCTCACGCAAACGCCCCTGCAGGAGAAGATAGGGCTTTTCCCCAATTTCTCCTGGGCCTGGCCGGTCAACCGCCGCATCCTGTACAACAGAGCCTCGGTGGACGAGAACGGCAAGCCCTACAACAAGGACAAGACCGTCATCGTCTGGGAAGACGGCAAATGGGCGGGCGACATCCCGGACGGCGGCTGGCCGCCCATGGCCACGGGCAAAGGCAAATACCCGTTCATCATGCAGACCGAGGGTCACGGCCACCTCTTCGGTCCGGGCCGGGTGGACGGTCCCTTCCCCGAACACTACGAGCCCGCCGAGACGCCGGTGAAAAACCACCCCTTCTCAAGCGTGCTCAACAACCCTTGCATGGCGAGAGCCGAAAGCGACATGGACATCCTGGCCAAGCCGGCCGATCCCAACTACCCCATCGTGCTCACTTCCTACGGGGTGACCGAGCACTGGTGCGGCGGCGGGGATACGCGCAACACTCCGCCTCTGCTCGAGGCCGAGCCCCAGCTCTATATCGAGATGAGCGTGGAGCTGGCCAAGGAACGCGGGATCGAAAACGGCGACATCGTGGTCGTGGAGAGCATCCGGGGCCGGGTCGAGGCCGTGGCCATGGTCACGGTGCGCATGACCCCGCTTCAGGTCCAGGGCAAGACCGTCCACGTGGCGGGCATGCCGTTCTGCTTCGGCTGGACCACCCCCGGGGTGGGCGACTCCACGGACAGGCTGACTCCCTCGGTTGGGGATCCCAACACCACCATCCCGGAGTACAAGGCCTGTCTGGTGAACATCCGCAAAGCGGACAAGGTCACGGAGCTTAACTGATCGCCCGGCGGGACGCCCCTCCCGCCCCATGCAAGGAGATGACGGATATGAGCAAGACGTTCTTTGTCGATACATCGCGCTGCACGGCCTGCCGGGGTTGCCAGGTGGCCTGCAAGGAATGGCACGGGCTTCGGGCCGTGCCCACCAAGCAACGGGGAACCCATCAGAATCCGCCGGATCTGACCCCGTTCAACTACAAACTGGTGCGCTTTTCCGAGCACAAAGCCGACGGCCGGATCCAGTGGTTCTTCTTCCCGGACCAGTGCCGCCACTGCCTAAGCGCCCCGTGCAAGGAAATGGCCGACAATTACGTTCCCGGCGCCATCGTGGTGGACGAGGCCACGGGCGCGGTGCTGTACACCGAAAAGACCAGGCGGCTGACCATCGACCAGGCCAACGAGGTGCGGGAATTCTGTCCCTACAACATCCCGCGCCGGGACGAGGATACCGGTCTTTTGACCAAGTGCGACATGTGCATCGACCGGGTCAAGGCCAACATGCTTCCGGCCTGCGTCAAGGTCTGCTGCACGGGGGCCATGAACTTCGGCGATCGCGAGGAGATGCTCAACCTCGCCGAGAGCCGCCTGGAAACCGTAAAGAAGAAATTCCCCAAGGCCGTCCTTCTGGACCCCGAGGGGGTGAACGTCATTTACCTCACGACCGAGGACCGCAAGATGTACTACCAGTACGCCGAGCGCTCCCCGGACGTCTTCACCCGTAAACGCGTCTTGAAAAAACTGGCGAGCCCCATCCGGGGGATGTTCGGATAACGTCCCCCGCCCATGGAGCGTCCCGGCCGAACCGGCCGGACCGGCCGGCCGGGACGCGCATCGCCCCAAGGAGATCAGGAATGAACGCTGTGGAAAAAAAACGCTCTCTCGAAAAAAGCGCGGCCTTTCTGGCCGGGCGCAACCCTTCCCTGAAGGACGTGATCGCGTCCTTCGCCGCCCTGGCCGAAGCCCGAGCCGCCGCCCGCGACGCCCTGGCGGAAAAGGGCGGGCCCGCGCCGGAAACCTCGGGAAACGCCCTGCGCGGGGAACCGCTGCTCGGCCCTGATCATCCTTTGGACCTGTCGAAAGATTTCATGATAAGCGCGCCCATCATGCTCCAGGCGGTCACAACGGCCTTTCCCCAGCTGGCCGGCGAGGCTGGAATCCTGGAAACCGCCCTCAAAGACGGCCGCGCCGATCCGGGCCTGTGCGCCAGGGTCGCCCTGACGCGCCGGGAAGAGGACGTCCTGGCCCTGTCCAAGGCCCTGGACCTCGTCCCGGAAAACCTCGTTTTCCTGTTGACCCTGGCGGTCAGACCCTGCATGGAGCGGCTGGCCGAGCTGGTGGGGCCAAAGGTCAACCAGGGGGGCTGGTACCGCAACTACTGCCCGGTGTGCGGCCTCGAGCCGGAAATCGGGGCGCTTCGCGAAATCAAGAACGATTCGGACTTTCTTGTCTCCAAGGGCGGACAGCTGTGGATGCGCTGCGAGATGTGCTCCTTCGAATGGCGTTTCCCCAGGGTGAAATGCCCGGAATGCGGCGCCGACCACCAGAAGAACAACGAATTTTACGAATCCCCGGACGACCCCAACCTGCGAGCCTACGTCTGCCCCGAGTGCAAGGCCTATTTCCCCTGCATCAACACGGCCGGAGTGTTGGAAACCCTGGATCTCGACATCGCCAGGATCGCCTTTTTACCCATGGAGATGCGGCTTCGGGAAATGGGCTACGCCCCCATGTCCGAAGGCCCGGCGGCCATCGGCTGAGTCTCGCCGTCCCAGGCGTCCACGCGCCCCGCGAGCCATGGCTCGCGGGGCGCCGGAACGCCTCCGGACCCTTCCGCATTCCTCCGAAGATAGAGAGCCGCGCGCACCACGCTCGCTGGCGTCTGCCTTACCCGGTCCCGCGTCCAGGACGCGGACCTGTTCCGGTCATACGGACGCCGCCATGCGGCCCCGCCGCGCAGGCGCGGCCGTTCTCACGCGGACGCGGGGCGTAAGGAGGCTTCCGGCGCGTGGCCGTTCTCCTTTCTCCGGCCGCGCCCGTCCGGGCCGCGCGGCGCGCTTTCGCGCCTCCCCGGCGTCACGGCGCACCCCGGCGCGTTTCAGCGTCAACCCATCGCGGTTCCTCCCGCGCATCCGCGCTTCCCCACTCGCTCCGGCGCACCCCCTGCGCTCCAGCGCCCCACCGCACGCTCCCGCGCTTCCCGCGCGCGTTTCGGCGCAACCCCGCACGTTTCGGCGCAACACCCGCGCTCCCGCGCACCCCCTCACGCTCCAGCGCCCCA
>CALGYO010000113.1 GCA_937934715.1 uncultured Desulfovibrionaceae bacterium
GGCGTATCCGCCGGAACCGGGGCGTATCCGCCGGAACCGGGGCGTATCCGCCGGAGCCGGGGCGTATCCGCCGGAGCCGGGGCGTATCCGCCGGAACCGGGGCGTATCCGTCAGGGCGGGGGAGCGCTCGCCGGGTCCGGACCGCGCGGCCATGCGCGGCCCGAAGCGGCGGGGGGAGGAGGATGAAAAAGGAGCGCAATACGGGCGTTACTCCTCGAAATGCATGAAGCGGCGGTCCAAGTCCGGCGTGAGCGGGCGGCCCTGTTCGAGGATGGCCTGGCAATGGGCGCACAGCGTGGCGGCGGGCATGGCGCGCAGCCTGGCCGGGCTTATGTCCTCGCCGCATTCCTCGCACACGCCGTATTCCCCGGCGTCCATCCTGGCCAGGGCTTCCCGGATATCCTTCATGATGACGAGTTCGCGTTCCCGCATGATGAGCGTCATGGCCCTGTCGGTCTCCAGGCTGGCCCGGTCGGCGATATCGGGCAGGCAGGCCGCTTCCAGGCTGCTTCCCTGTTCCGTCGCGCTTCTGGTGAGGATCTGGTCAAGCATGCCCTGCAACACGTCGGCGTAGCGCGTCATGTCTTTCGGATTCATGGGGTCTCCTCATGGTGGCTTGGCCCAGGTTCCGCCCTTGGATTCCGGCGGACCGGCCGTTGGGACGTTTGACAGAGTTTCCCTATGGCGCCTTTGGGCGGGCGGGGGGTTACGGCCGCATGAAAAGCGCGTGACGAATCGCGGTTTCACCGGACCGGCCGGGCTTCCTCCTCAAAAAATCCGGTCCGTAGCGGGCGGACCTTGGCCCGCGCGGCCAGGGCGCGCATTTCCGGGGGCTTCGATCCGTCGAACCAGCCGCAGGCCCGCAGGTAGCGCAGGTCTTCCCGCCACAGCGCCGCCCACTCGGGATCGCGGGCCATGCGCCTTGCCAGGGCCAGGGGATTGCGGAACAGCTCCAGCATGGGGCCGAACAGCCGGGAGGGGTCGCGGAAGCATTCCCAGTCGCATTTACGGCAATCCTTGGTCGCCCCGCGGATGGGCCGCCCGGAGAGGACCTCCCCGGTCAGGTCCTCGGTTCCGCGAAAGCCGCAGGGAAAGACCCGCATGCCCGCCGCGTCGATGAAAAAGAAGTCGAGCCCGCCCCGGCAGGGGAAATCGGCCCCGGGACGGCCCTTGGCCGTCTGGATCATGGCGTGAAGCGCGCTTTTGGGAGTGAAGATGCGCAGTCTCGGCCGGAAAAGGGTCACGGCGTCGAACAGGGCCCGGTACAGGGGGACGCGTTCCTCGGGGGCGAAGCGGATGAAGGCCTCGTCCCCGGCCGCCCGGTAGACTACCTGGTCCTGGCCGAAGGATTCCCCGAGCATGGGGTAGCACACGTTGGCCGAGGTGAATCCGAGCTCCGCAGCGAAGGCGAAATAGCTCACAAAGGCCCGGCGAAAGCGCTCGTAGAAGGCGGTGGCGTCGAACGGCGCGCCCGGGCCGGCCTCGCCGCTTTCCGGGCTTCCGTCCATGCGCCGGTTGATGCACAGGTTGGCGGCGGGGTAGAGCCCGCGTTCGTGGAAGATGGGCAGTCCCTGGCGCATGCCTTCCACCACCCCGGAAAGCCCCCTGTGGCGTTCGTGGACGGCGGCCACGGAAGCGTCCAGGCTGATCCAGAAGGCCGTGCAGCCGCTTTGGGCCAGGGCGTCGGCGTAGCGGGCGGCCCGGTCGCGGAAGCCGGGCTTGTCCGCGCCTTTCAGGAAAAAACCGTTGGATCCGGTGCGCACGGAGCGCATGCCCAGGCTTTTGGCGTGACGGACGCACTCGGCGATCTCGTCGAGATACAGCAGCGGCTCCCCGCCGGTGAAGGAGACGGCCATGACCCCGCGCGCGGCCAGCGCGTCCAGGAGGGGCTTGACCTTGTCCGGGGTCAGCTTGGAGCGGGGAAAGGACCGCTTCACGCTCATGCCGCAGTGGCCGCAGGAGGCGTTGCAGGCGTCGCTGTACTGGATGACGGCTTGGCCGGGAACCCGGCCCCGGGCCAGGGCGCCGAGGACGCGCAGCCAGGGGATGGGGGGGCGCGCGCTCACGACAGCCTCTCGTAGAGGCCCCAGGTGTCGCAAAACGCCTGTTCCATGGAGCGGGCCTCCATGGCTTCCCGGGCCTTTTTCCCCATGGCCGCCAGTCGAGGCCGGTCGCCCGCCAGGGCGCGCACGGCCTGGATCAGGTTGGGGATGTCCATGTCCGGCAGGACCAGGCCGGTCTCGCCGTGGATGATGTTTTCCTTGGGGCCGCCGCAGGGCCCGGCCACCACAGGCAGCCCGGAGGCCTGGGCCTCCAGGATCACGTTGCCGAAGGTGTCGGTCAGGCTCGGGAAGATGAACAGATCGCAGGAAGCGAAGCAGGCGGACAGCTCCTCGCCCTCCAGATAGCCCGTGAAGACCGCCCGGGTTCCGGCCAGCTTTTCCCTGAGCGCCTGGGCGTAAGGCCCGTCGCCCGCAAAGACCAGATTGCAGTCCGGCATGTTTTCGCAAAGCCGCAGGTAGGCGTCGGCCAGAAGCTCCAGGTTCTTTTCCTTGGACAGGCGGCCCACATAGAGCAGGGTGAAGCCTTCGGGGGCCTGGTAACGTTTCAGGAAGCCGTTGCGTTTGGCCGGATGGAAGGCGGCGACGTCCACCCCGCGCGGGTAGACCGTGACCTTGTCCCTGGGAATGCCCTTGTCGATGAGCTCCCGGGCGGTATCCCGGGAGGGCGCGAAGACCATGTCCAGCTGGCTGTAGAACCAGACCGCGTATTTCCAGGCCAGATCCTCCATGCCCTCGTCCCCGGTGAGCTGCCTGGCGTACTGGGGAATCTGGGTATGGTAGGCGCCGTGGATGGGCAGCTTCAGGATCTTGGCGGCCAGAAGGGCGGTCAGGCCGATGGGGCCCGGGGTGGAGGCGTGCAGCTGGGTGAAGCCCTGTTCGTAGACGAAGCGGATCATCTCCAGGACCGGGGGGAAGAAGATTTTCTGTTCCGGGTACTCGGGCAGGTCGTAGACGCCCACGGGGATGAAATTGCGCACGTTGGGGCCGCAGTCGCGCCCCAGCGGATCGCAGGTGATGAGGGTCAGGTTCTTCCCGAGCTTGTCCGCCAGCTCCAGGCTTTGCTGCAGGGTGCGGGCCACGCCGTTGACCTCGAAGAAGGTGTCCGTGAAATGCCCCACCTTGACGTCAGCGTTTTTGGGACGTCCGGAGATCGTTTCCAGGGCCTTGTCCGCGAAGAGCCGGCCTTCCTGGAAGACCGAGTAGGCCACGAAATGGGGGGCCAGGAGGGCGTAGAGGGCGCCCGCCGAGCCGATGGACTGGAAGATGCTGAAAAAATCCGCCCCGCGCACCCGGTCGAGGAAGCGGGCGGCAAAGGCGTCGAAGGCCATGTTGGCAGAAGCGTTGACGAATTTGAACCAGACCTCGCCCTTGTTTTCCGGCAGGGGCAGGGAGCTTTTGGCGATTTCCAGAAGGGCCGGGTCTTTCAGGATGAACCGGGCGGCCTCGAAGCGCAGAAGCTCCTTCACGTCCTTGGCGTCGGAAGCCTTGGACCGGCGGTAGCGCCGGGCCCCCAGGTAGGACTGGATCTTCGCGGCCAGTCCGCTCTCCCTGGCCTCGCCGTCGCCCAGGAACCGGTCGGCGAAGCTCAAAAACACGTCCCTGTCCACGTGCCTGTCCAGTTTGAAGCGCTCTTTGGAGAACTGGTAGGCGATGGCGTAGAGGTTGTGGGACATGGTCTCGGGACGGGCGGGATTGCCAGCCGGGTGGATGTGGCCGCTGCGGGCGCCCGCCAGGAATTCGCCGATGGTCTCCGCCTCCGGAACCACGGAATACATGCGGGCGATGTTGAGGCCGCTGTGGTCGTCCGAGCCGCCGGTGAGGGTCTTGCGCCAGGGCTCGTCGATGACCAGGGAGGGGTCGAGGGCGTGCTTTTCGGCCAGCCGCTCCATGAGGGCCGGGGTGAGGCTCGATACGATCCGGCGCAGGGCGTTGTTGGAGTCCGCGTCCCGCGCGCCGTTCAGCTCCATGTTGCGGAAAAGGAGCATGAGCTTTTCCACGTGCTCCACGGTGAGCCGGTTGTTCACCCCGTAGAGGGGATGGGCGCAGACGTGGAAGACGCCGTTTTCCCGCAGATAGGCCGTGAGATCGTAGATGTTCTCCCT
Organism: uncultured Desulfovibrionaceae bacterium; assembly: GCA_937934715.1. Lineage (GTDB taxonomy): Bacteria > Desulfobacterota > Desulfovibrionia > Desulfovibrionales > Desulfovibrionaceae > CALGYO01. The sequence goes on from CALGYO010000113.1 coordinate 4,166, forward strand.
GATCTTCTGGATGTCCTCGAAGATGGCCTCGGTGATGTCGTGGGCCAGGACGTGGACCTTGCAGCCGTCCTCCGGAAAATAGGAGGTGATCTCCACGCTTATGAAGACGTCCGGCAGGTGGGCGATTTCCAGGACGCCGTTTAAGGTGTTGTGGTCGCTGATGGTCACCAGGTCCATGCCGCGCTCCTTGGCCCGGCGATGGATGCGTTTGGGGTCGGCGTAGCTCTCCGCGCAGCCCAGGCGCTGGAGAATCCACTGGGACGGCCGTGTGGAATGCTTGGAATGCACGTGCAGATCGATTTTCATGGTTCGCCGGTTCTCCCCGGGCGCGGGCGTCGCGTCCGTTGCTCTTTGGCGCGAACGGCGGCTGGGCGTGCGCGGAACCGTTCCCCGGAAACGCGCCGCCTCGCTCCGGCGCTCCCCGGAGGCCCCGGCGTTCCCCGGCGTTTCGGGCCGGGCCTGAAATCCCGCCGTCTCGCCGCCGCGCCCGATGTTTGGCCAAGGAACTAGGCCGCAAGTTTGCCGATTGGGTGACGGGGCCGCGTTATTTTGCGCATGCGCGGCCCCTGCCCGCCCGAACCGGGCCAAAACGCTGGAAAAGGAGGGGAGCAGGGGGAAAAACGCCCGTTTCAGGGAAAACATGCGATGTCCTCCAATCCGTAACATCGCTTCGCAAGAAGATGGTTCGTGAAACGTCCGCCATGGGGCGGGCGTACGCGATACGCAGGGAGGACGTCATGAGCGCTACGGCGAGAAGCGATATCTTCAGGTTCGGGCCGGGATTGTCCGGTGTTTCGGGGTTTTCGGGCCTTTTCGCGCGCCGGGCCGTTTCCCTGGCCTCGGGCGCGATCTCACGGGCATTCGCCCTGGACAAACTGGAAAAACTCTACCGCAACATGCCCGAGGGGCTCTCGCCCCAGGGGTTCGTGGTGGAGACCCTGGGCAGGCTCGGCCTTTCCTGGAAGGTGGAGCCCGGAGACCTTGCCCGCATCCCGGCCTCGGGGCCGGTGATCGTGGCCGCCAACCATCCCTACGGCGGTCCCGAGGGCCTGGTCATGGCGGACATCCTGCTCTCCGCGCGGCCCGGGGCGAAAATCATGGCCAACCATATTCTCGGGCGCATCCCCGAACTGCGGGAGCTGTTTTTCCTGGTGGACCCCTTCGGGACCAGGGACTCCTTTCGCCGCAACATCGTCCCCTTGAAGGATTGCGCCCGCTTCCTGAAGGACGGCGGGGCGCTGGGTCTTTTCCCGGCGGGCGAGGTCTCGCGGCCGCGCATCGGCGACGAGGGCCTGGGCGTGGCCGATCCCGCCTGGAATCCGCTTCTGGCCAGGCTCGCCCGCAAATACCAGGCCGCCGTGGTTCCCCTGTATTTCCACGGGGCCAACGGCCCGCTCTTTCATCTCATCGGCGCCGCGCACCCCAGGCTGCGCACGGCGCTCTTGCCCCGGCAGCTCCACAACAAGGCGGGGCGGCTCATCGAGGCCCGCATCGGCGCGCCCATCCCCTGGCGCCGTCTGGAGGCGATCGGCGGCGAGGGGCCGGACGCGGACGAGCGCATCACCGAATACCTGCGCCGCAGAACCTATTTCCTGAAGCACCGTGCGGGCAAACGGCGTATCATCACGCCCGTTCCGGCGGCCATACGGCCTAAGCCCCCGCGCGAGGCCCTGGCCGGTCCGGTGAGCCCGGCCACGCTTGCACGGGAGATCGCCGGGCTTGCGCCCGAGCGCACGCTTCTTACAAGCGGCGAATTCGACGTGATTTGCGTGGAGGCCGCCGAGGCCCCCATGGTCCTTCGCGAGATCGGCCGCCTGCGGGAGATGACCTTTCGCAAGGCGGGCGAGGGCACGGGCAAATCCCTGGACATCGACGCGTTTGACCAGGACTACGAACACCTGTTCCTCTGGGACCGGGAGGCGAGCGAGATCGCGGGCGCCTACCGCATCGGCCGCACGGACCGGCTTCTGGCCAGGCGCGGGGTCAAGGGGCTGTATACGAGCACGCTGTTCAAGCTGCGCCCCGAATTCCTGGAGCGCATGGACCCGGCCCTGGAGATGGGCCGCTCCTTCGTCAGGCCCGAACGCCAGAAAAGCTACGCCCCTCTTCTCCTGCTCTGGAAGGGGCTGGCCCGGATGGTGGTCATGAACCCCGAATACCGCCATCTGTTCGGCCCGGTGAGCGTGAGCAACGATTACAAGCAGGCCTCGCGCCGGCTCATCGCCGACTATTTCGTGAAGACCTGCAACCAGCCCGAGCTTTCGGGGCTGGTCCGGCCAAGGACCCCGCTCAAGGAGCATCCCGCCCTGAAGCGGGCCTTCAAGGCCCTGGCCTCGAACATGGACGACGTGAACGCCCTTCTGGACGACCTGGAAACGAGCGCCAAGGGCATCCCGGTGCTCATGCGCCAGTATCTCAAGCTCGGCGGCAAGATCCTGGCCTTCAACGTGGACAGGGATTTCGCCGACGCCCTGGACGGCCTCATCGTGGTCGATCTTCTGGAAACGGATCCCAGGCAGCTGGAGCGCTACATGGGCAAGGCGGGGCTGGCCTCGTTCCTGGCCTTTCACCAGCAGGGCCTGCCCCGGTGCGCCTAGTGCGCGTCCTCAAAATGAGCGGGAACGAAATGTGAGGATACTCGGCTAACATATAACATTGTATCTTGAAAAACAGCGGCATGTTTTTCAAGGGCGCGACAAGCGCCGCCTCGTTTTCCCCAACGCCCGAGGACGCGCCTTTTCCGGTTTCCGGGAAGGGCGCGTTTTCGCATGGCGCCACGAAACCCCCTACGTTTTTGTAGGTTGCTACGCGTCCGGAAAGGGGAGGCCGGTCTCGCGTCCGCATCCCGCGACGTTTCCCGTTTGGCGCCGCCCTTGCTTATGGCGAGGCGGAGGTTCCCATGGAACAGGCGCAAACGCGCTACGGCGCGATCCTGACGGCCTCGCCGGTGGAGCGGTTTCAGGACGGGACGGTGAAAAGCTGTCAGCCCTGCGCGTACGGGGCGCTTACGACTCCGGCCGGGGTCCTGGTCCCCCAGTTCTCCACGGACGACGCCAGGCGGAAAACCGTTTCCCCCGTGGCGTTCTACCCGGACGGCGCCCTTCGGGCCATAAGCCTGGAAACGCGCTCGCCCATTTCGACCCCGCTTGGGTCCATCCCGGCTGAGTTCGTGACTTTTCACCCCAGCGGAGCGCTTCACCGGGTCTTTCCCTTGAACGGCCGCCTGACCGCCTATTGGGGCGAGGAGGACGAGGCTTCGCTCGCCGAGCCCATGACCATCGCAACGCCCGTGGGCGACGTCACGGCCCGGATGCTGTGCCTGCGCTTCGATCAAAAAGGGCGCCTGGCGGGATTGACCTTGTGGCCCGGGGAGTCCGTGACCGTAAAAACGCCCTGCGGCCTGGTCGCGGCCCGCATCGGACTGGCCTTTTACCCGGACGGCGCCCTGCGCTCTTTGGAACCGGCCAGGCCCGCGCCCGTGAATACGCCCATCGGAACCCTCCTGGCCTTCGATCCGGACGCCGTGGGCGTGAGCGGCGACGAGAATTCCCTGATGTTTTCCCCCGAAGGCGCGCTGACGGGCGTCTCCACCATCCAGAACAGCGTCTCGGCGCGGCTGGCGGACGGAACCCGCCATGACCTGCGCCCCGCCATGCGCGAGAGCCTGTGCGGCAACGCGGAAAGGGAGCCTGTCCCCATGGCGTTGCGCTTTTACGCGGATCGCCTGGAGGCCGTCCGCGTCCCGGGCGAGGCGCCCCTTGTTCTGCCTCTGGCCGGAACGGCCTTTACCGCCAGGCGGCTTGTGTTCGACTTATCCGCCATGACGCCCCTTTCCTGCTCGCACTGAGCCCGCGCCCCCGCCAACCGGGAATCGGGGGCCTTGAGTCTTGACGGCGCGGGTCCGCCGTTTCAAACGGGTATTTTCAGAGATCCAAAGCGTGAAGGGGACATGTGGCGACTCTTTTTTGGGAGAGGCTGGACAGCTTGTCGCGGTCGTCGGACGTGGTCGTCGATCGGCCTAAGGAGTCGCGGCATCCCAGATATCCCCATATCGTCCATCCGCTGGATTACGGATATCTCAAGGACACGAGGGGCGGAGACGGCGCTGAAATCGATGTCTGGCGAGGGTCGGACGCATCGCAAGAACTTGTGGCGATCGTCTGTACGGTCGATTTGCTGAAAAACGACGCCGAAGTCAAACTCCTGCTCGGGTGCACGGAGGAGGAGATCGGGATTGTGCTACGATTCCACAATGAAAGCCGATACCTGTCCGGCCTGGTCGTAAGGCGCGCGTAGCGGGGGCCGTCTCCAGCCAGCCCGAAAGGCAAAAGAAAGGCTTTTTCCGGCGGAGTCCTCCCGCCGCGCAAAAACAAAAGGCCCGGGATACGCCGGGCCTTTCGCTTCAGGAAAACCGTTTTTCGCGCCGCCGCTAGGCCAGTCCCACCTGGGGGGCGATCTTCGTGATGGCCTCGATGGACAGGGTCAGGAAATCGTCCAGTGACAGTCCGGCCTTTTCGCATTCCTGAAGGACCTCCCGGCGCACGTTGGCCGCGAAGGATTTGTCCTTCATCTTCTTTTTGAGGCTCTTGGCCTTCATGCCTTCCATTTTCGTGGGCCGTACCAGCGCGGCGGCGGAGATGAGCCCGGTCACGGTCTCGCCGCAGCGTAAGGCGTAATCGAAGGCGGTCTGGGGGGCCTTGCCCGTGTATTCGCTATTGTGGGCGGCGATGGCGGCCAGCGCTTCGTCCGGCAGCTTCCCGGCCAGGATGTCCAGGGCCATAAGCCCGTGTTTCGCCGGATCGTCCTTGGTCATGGGGTAGTCCACGTCGTGCAGAAGGCCGGTCAGTCCCCACAGGGCGGCGTCCTGGCCGAGCTTTTCCGCCATGGCCGCGAGAACCGCCTCGGATTCCAGGGCGTGGCTTACCATGTGCGGTTCGGGATTGTGCGCCTTGAGCAGGGCCATGGCCTCGTCTTTGGTGATCATGAAGCGAACTCCTTGTCTTCAGCCGGTTTTTCCGGCGCTCCCGGCGGAGTCCTTCAGCGCGTCCAGCTCCGCCCGGCATTGGTTGAGAACTCTGTCGGCGAAGGCCAGGGCCACCTTCTGGGCGTCCTCCTTGGAAGGAAGCTTGTCCTTCAGGGAGCGCTTGCCCACCTGGACCTTCCAGCCGGGCTGGCCCATGCGGTCGAAGACCACGGCCACCAGGAGGGCCTTGCCGAGGTTGATGTAGAACGTGGTATCGTCGTGCCTGGTCCATCCGTCGCTCATGGAAGCCTCCTTGGCGCGTACGCGGACGCCCGGGGCGCCGTACCGGCGAAACGCCAGCCTAGCACGGCCTTTTGCCAAGAGCAAAAGGCGAAGGGCGGGGGAAAAAAATAAAACCGGGGCGGCTGGGGAGCCGCCCCGGTTCTCACGGGGGTGTGGCGTGGGTGGGCGGCGTTAACCGAAAACCGCCGCGCCGCTTTTTCCGGTCCGGATGCGCATGGCGTCCGCGACATCCAGAACGAAAATCATGCCGTCGCCTTCCTTGCCGGTACGCGCCCCGGCGCTGATGGCATCCATGACGTCCTGAACCTTTTCGTCCTTCACGCCGACCTCAAGGCGCACCTTCTTGAGGAGGTTCACTTCGATGACCACGCCGCGGTAGCTCTCGGTGAATCCCTTCTGTCGGCCTGAGCCGACGATGTTGGTGGCGGACATGCTGTAGATTTCCTTGGCGTACAGGGCCTGCTTGACGGCGTTGAGCCGTTCGGGCCGAAAGTATGCGATGACGAGTTTCATAGTTCGCGTCTCCTTTGATGTGGCTAACGGCTACTCGTTGCTGAAGATCTGGAAGCCGTTGTAGGCTTCGCCGCCGTGTTCGGCCAGATCGAGACCCTTGAGTTCATCTTCTTCCTTGGCGCGGATGCCCACGGTGATCTTGAGCAGCGAGAAGAGGATGTAGCCCATGCCGAAAGCCCAGATGAAGACCGCGCCCACGCCGATGAGCTGGGTGATCAAAAGGCTGGCGCCGCCGCCGTAGAACAGACCGGCCGAGCCGCCGAAATCCGGGCTGGCCAGAAGACCGACCATGATGGTGCCGAAGGCGCCGCAGACGCCGTGCACGGAGATGGCGCCGACCGGATCGTCAATCTTGAGGACCTTGTCGATGAAGTCGACGGACAGGATGACCAGGACGCCGGCGCCCAGACCGATGATGATGGAGCCCATGGGGCTGACGTTGGCGCAACCGGCGGTGATGCCCACGAGACCGGCCAGGACGCCGTTCAGGGACATGGAGACGTCCGGCTTGCCGTAGCGCATCCAGGCGGTGATCATGGCGGCCAGACCGCCGGCGCAGGCGGCCAGGTTGGTGGTCATGGCGATGACGCCGATGGAGCCGTTGGCGGTGACGGTGGAGCCGGGGTTGAATCCGAACCAGCCGAACCAGAGGATGAAGACGCCGAGACCGACCAGGGGCAGGTTGTGACCCGGGATGGCCTTGGACATGCCGTCCTTGGCGTACTTGCCGATGCGCGGTCCCATGAGGATGGCGCCCGCCAGGGAGCACCAGCCGCCCACGGAGTGGACCACGGTGGAGCCGGCGAAGTCGATCATCGGGGTTTCCAGGGACGCCAGCCAGCCGCCGCCCCATATCCAGTGGCCGGAGATGGGATAGACGATGGCGGTGATGAGCACGCTGATGAACAGATACGCGACGAAATGGGTACGCTCGGCGATGGCGCCCGAGACGATGGTCACGGCGGTGGCGGCGAACACGCACTGGAAGAACCAGAAGGTGAACTGCCAGATCCCGTCGGCGTCGGCGGTGGAACCGGCGGACAGGGCGAAATTGGACCAGCCGATGAAGGAGCCGACGTCGTCGCCGAACATGAAGGCGTAGCCGAACAGGAAGAAGATGATGCTGCCGGCGGCGAAGTCGAACATGTTTTTCATGATGATGTTGCCGGCGTTTTTCGCACGGGTCAGGCCGCATTCGACCATGGCGAAGCCCGCCTGCATGAACATGACCAGGATGGCCGCGATGAGCGTCCACATGATGTTGGCGTTTGCCTGGGTCAGGAATTCAGGCGCCGCATCCTGGGCGAACGCCGCGCCGGGCGCCGCAAGAAGGGCCGCGAGCGCGGTCAGACCGGCGAGAAACGGCCATTTACCCCGCGAGTTGTGTAGCCTTGCTCTTTCCATGAACCAACCTCCTCAGGAGAAAGTGATGAAATTTTCCGGCCGGCGAGGGCCGCCCCAACAACCACGCCTCAATACAGCCCGCCGAAGACACCCGTTCCACGACGGCCTTTTCTCAAAAGCAAGAACGGGGCCATCAGCGCATGGTTTGATATGTATGACTTTTTTTTCAGGCGTAACCATTTTTCAAACAAAATTGTATTTTACTGCGAAGATTGAAGACATTTTTGTATGAATTTGTAAAAAATGCTGTCCATAGCTCCAAACCCTGGTTCATCTGACGAAAATTGTGAGATCGAGCCATAAGGTCGTGGCATAGGTCTTTCTCCCCGGTCCAAACGGCCTCCTGACGCCGAGTTCGGGCTTTAAGCTTTCAAATCAGTAGGTTGAGTCGCAAGCGCGCGGCTTGACTGGAAATGCGGGGCGGGCCGCGGCGTTCCGGCGCAAGGGCCCGGAAGCCGTTGGGGGACGGATGGGGCGGGATTTACGAAA
>CALGYO010000114.1 GCA_937934715.1 uncultured Desulfovibrionaceae bacterium
GGCGGATATTCGACGTACGTCTTTATGAGGTCGGCGGCCTTGGCGTTGAAGGTCACCAGCGTCCAGGTACGTTCCGTGAAGTTGTTCATGAACAGGTCGTAGCGCTCCTGGGGGTCGGCCCACAGGTCGAAGATCTGGGGCACGGTGGCCACGTATTTTTGCGCGCCTTTCCAGCCGAGGTTCGTATCCACGGCGAGGGCGCCGGTGGCCTGACCGTCGTCGCCGCGCAGGTTGAACACGGCTTTGTAGTTGCCGGCGCGAATCGCGCCCGGAGTCAGCTCGTCCTCGGTGAAGTAGAACCAGCTGTCGCGGGCGGACTTCCCAGTACCCATGAGCGCGGGGGTCATGTCGTAGCTGTCGAAGATGATGGGCTTGCCTTCGCGGTCCTTCCCGGGAAGTTTTTCCCCGGCGAGAGACGCGTAGGTGGCCATGAAGTCCAGGCTGCCCAGGATGTCGTGGTTGCGGGTTCCGGCCTTGATCTTGCCGGGCCACCAGGCGATGGCGGGAACGAGGTTGCCGCCCTCGCGCACCGTGCCCTTGGTGCCCCGGAAGGGGGTGTAGCCCGCGTCGGGATACACATCCTGCCAGGCGCCGTTGTCGGCGGTGAAGAAGACGAAGGTGTTCTTGTCCATGCCCAGCGCCCGCAGCTTGTCCATGATGTGGCCCACGCGGGCGTCAAGCTCCACCACGGAGTCGGCGTACTTGCTCTTGGACAGGGACTTGTGCTCGAACTCGGGCGCCGGCAGGTTCGGCTGGTGCACCTTCATGAAATTGAGGCTGATGAAAAACGGAGTCTTCGGGTTCTTGGCCGCGTCGTCCAGGAATTCCAGGCCGGCCTGTTCCACGTATTTGTCGAGGAAGGGAATGCCCACCACGCCCTTCTCGGGCGTATCCACGTACTCGCCGTTGACCTTCCAGTCCTCCTTGGCCTGTTCCCCGGCCTTGCCCGACAGGGCGCCCTTGGTCACCTTGGCGAACATTTCGCGCAGCTTGGGGTCCATGTCCGGGAACCATTTGGGATCGGCGTAGGTGTAGGCGTTCAGGTGATAGAGCAGGCAGTACTTCATGACGTCGTAGCCCTGGGCGTTGGGCAGGGCGTAATCGGCCTCGCCCAGGTGCCATTTGCCGGTGAAATAGGTCTTGTACCCGGCCTGTTTCAGGACCGAGGCCAGGGTCCATTCGGCCGCGGGCAGGCCGCCGCCCTGGCCCTGGAAGGCCACGGTGGTCATGCCGCTGCGATTGGGAATGCGGCCGGTCTGGGCGGCGGCGCGTCCGGGGGTGCAGCTCGGCTGGCCGTAGAAGGAGTACATGGTCATGCCCTCGTCGGCCATGCGGTCCAGGTTGGGCGTCTGCATGCCGCGTCCCTCGCCGCCGCCGTAGACGCCGAGGTCGCCCCAGCCCGTGTCGTCGGACATGATCAGGATGATGTTCGGTTTTTCCGCCGCCAGGGCCAGCGCCGGAATGCACAGGATTGCCGCGACGACGGCCGCCGCGAGATTGCGCGTCCATTTTCGCATCACGTCACCTCTCTTTTTCGTTAAGTGGCGCCCGGAACACGCACGGACGGTCAACTCGCCTCTTCAACACGGCGGGAGGAGCTTCCCCGTTTTTCGTAGCAGCTTCGCTGCGGCTGATTGCGGAAATGCCGAACAAGCGCCCATCCCCGCCCAATCGCTTCTCTAGCGGCCAGCAGGCGGCGTGGCAAATCTTTCTGGAAAAAAAGTCGCGTCGTCTTGCGGCGTTGGCGAGCGCCGTCGCCGGGACGGAAAACAACAACGTAACGCGGAGCGGCGCAGTCGGACGGGCGGACCGTTGGCGGCGCCGGACAGGAAGCGTTACATTGCGCGCCGTGGCCGTCCGTCCGCCAGTTTTTCTTCGCATTTGCCCTTCCGGATTCCTCTATGCGCTTCGCGCATGGGGATGGTGCGGATGAATATAGGGCCGGATACATTATTTGTCTAATGCATTTACTATTCAGGTTTGATAGTATCTTGTTATACCAAGGGCGGACGCGGACGCATTCCGGACGAAGCCGTCCGGGTCCGGCGCGCTTGCATCCCGTCCGGGGCGCCGCCTCCTTGCGGCGCGGATTGGCGGCTGGTTCAGTCGTCGCGCGGCGAGGAGGCCGCCTGAGCGAGGAGAAACGCGCATGGAGATCACGCCCCGGCATATCGAACAGATCGAGGCCCTTCACCGCTACGGCAGCTTTCGCCGGGCCGCCTCGAAACTATGCATTTCCCAGCCCGCCCTGAGCCGGTCCATCCTCCTTCTCGAGGAAAAGCTCGGCGTCAAATTTTTCGACCGCGCGGGAGGGGGGCTCGTCCTGACTCCATACGGCCGCATCGTCCTTGGACGCGGCGAGAGCGTATTGACCGAATTGCAACTGTTGTACAGGGACATCACCATGCTGCGCGGGGGCGAGCAAGGGGTCGTGAACATCGGCTGCGGACCGATCATCGCCGAGACGTTCGCGGGCGAAGCCGTCGCACGATTCAACGCCTTCTATCCGCAGATGACGGTCAAGATCACCATTGATCACGCGTCGCATCTCGACGGGAAATTGCGCAAGCGGTCCATTGATTTCTTCGTGGGGGAGACGCATCACATCCGCAATACCCAGGATTACGACATGATCCCCATGCCCCAGCAGCAGGGGTATTTCTGCTGCCGCAGGAACCATCCGCTTACGGCCCTGTCGCCGCTCGCCATAGGCGACGTCCTGCGTTATCCGATGGCGCTTATGTGGTTGCCCGACCGGTTTTTCGAGCTGTTCGGCAAACTCACGGGGAGAACTATCCAAAAAAACGAAGAGATCGGCGCCGGGCTCATCGAGTGCGACAACCTGAATCTCTTGTTGCGCGTGGTGAGCGGCAGCGACGCCGTCACCCTGACCTCGCGCGAAATCGTCGCGCAAAGCCTCCACAAAGAGCAGGTCGTCCTGCTGCCGCTTGTCATACCCGCCTTGAAATCAGGCTATGCCGTCGTCAGCCTGAGAGGGTTCACCACCATTCCGGCGATCTCGTACCTGAAGAACCTGTTTCTCGAAACAGCCATGCAAAAAGTGCGGAAGGAAGGGACGGCGCCGGACGCATAAGCTGTCAAAACGCGGCCGCGTTTCGCTACGCGCGGCCTGTGGACGGGGCGCCGGGCGGGAGGGCATGCCGCGCGGGCGCCGGGATCGCGTCAGCAAACCCCGCCTGCGCGCATGGGAAAACGCGATCCCCGCGACGCGACGTCAAAATGCGCGCACGCGGGTCCGGGGAACGCTTCGCCGCCGTATTTCCATCTTCCATCGCATGGTCAGATCTTGTACGGGGCGCCTTCCGGAGGAACGCTGGCTTTTTCATCATGCGCCAGCGCCGGACCCCGCCGTTTGACCATGGCGAAGGCGCCAGCGAAAAGCAGAATGGTGAAGACGATGGTGGAAAAGATGCCCGGGGTGAGTTCTTCCATGTGCGGGATATGGGCCTGCAAGGGCACGGTGGACATGACCCCGGCCGCCAGTCCCCGGGGAACGCAGGCCGAGATCAGCCGCCGTTCGCCGGGGTTGAAATCGCTTTTCCACAAGGAAATGAGGACAGCGGGGATGCGAAAGAGGGCCAGGACCAGGGCAAGCCCGGCCCCGGCCAGGATGAGTTTGGGGGATGTGGGAAACATGAGCCCGATGATGAAGAAAAAGAAGGACTTCATGAAGAAGGCCACATGGCCCTGCACCAGCTCGATGGCGGGGTCGTCGCCAAGGCTTTGCAGGGCCTTTTCCGGACGGCTCCGGCCGAACAGCTCGTCCGCGTTGCCAAGAACCAGGGCGCAGGTCAAAACGCCCAAAGCGCCGTTGCCGCCAGCCACCTGCACGGCCGCGTACAGGACCAGCATGCCGGAGAGGAGCGCGGTGTAATGACCCGGCTTGCCCGCAAGTCTCGCCAGCATGGGCAGCATGGCCGCTCCGCCGATCCCGCCCGCCAGACAACCGATCACCACCTGCTTCATGAGGGCGGTGGCCGGATTCTCCACGGAAGCGCCCCCGGCCAGAAGGCCGATGACCACCATGGCCACGATGACGCACAGGGCGTCCGTGATGCAGGATTCGATCTCCAGGAGCCTGGCCGTCGCCCCGGAAACGCCGCCTCCGGCCATGGCGGGCATGACCACCAGGGAGCTGGTCCCGCCGAGGATGGAACCGATCATGATCCACTCGGTCAGCCCCAGATTGGGGAAGACGCCCACGGCGGCCATGAGTTCGCCGAAAACGCAGGTCCCGGCCACCGAGAACAGGAAGCCGGAAACGGCCAGCGCGGCGCCGCGCGGCGCGGCCTTGGCCACCTCCCTGATCTTGAGGCGCAAGCCGCCGCCCCCCAGGATCACGATCAGGGCCACGGCGCCGAAAAAGGGCAGGACCGGGGTCAGCATGTCGAGGGGGACCCGGTGCAGGACCGGCCCGGCCACGATGCCCGCGAGCACCAGCCAGATCATGTCCGGGACGCCGGTCTTCGAGAAAATGAATTCGCCCGCCCGGCCGAGAAGCAGCAACAAGGCGATGATGACGACCATGCGCGTTACGGGATCGGCGATAAGCATATAAGCGTCCTTATAGATGAAAACGTTGCTGGAACGATGAAACCCCACGCCATTGCAACACGGCGGAAAAAAAGACTCGTCGCAAAGAGGATTGTGAGGGGGCGCGCGGCGCTGGCTGCGTCATAAAGACGCTTCTCCAACGAAAAGATTGGGGCGAACGTTTGTCCGGCGGCCCACATCCCGAGGACCGCCCTCCTGTTCGCGAGAATTCCATATCGCCCTTCCCCATGTCCCGCCAGAGAAATTTGCGGCAAAACGGCGAGGCGCATGCGGTTGCATTGTACTTCTATGAAAGCAGCAGGATGGAGATTGTATAAGAAGGCTTACGCGGGGATTTCCGGTCAGGTCCGGCGGGCTTTCAGACGTCAGGACTTCTTGGGGGCGGGATTAGGTCGAAGCGGGACGCTCCGTGAGGCCGGTCCCGAGGCCGCGTACGGCGCCGTGGCCGCCGGGCCTGGAACGCGGCCCGGCGGACAGGCCGTACGGAACATGACGCGCGTTCCCGGCAGCGGCCCACGTGCAGGTCCGGGAACGCGAATACGCTTATTTTTTGAGCGCCTTGCCCACGCTCCAGCAGCCGCCCTTGCGCTCGCCCAGGGCGTAGTAGGAGACCGAGGCCATGTCGAAAAGAAGCGGCCGGACCGCCGTCACGTCGATCTTGCCCTTGTCGCCGATGACGCCCTCCTCGGCGTAGGTTCCCGCGATCTCTCCGATGAATATCTCATGGGAGCCGTAATCCAGGACGTCGCGCAACCGGCACTCCATGCACACGGGACAGGCCTTGATCATGGGGGCGTGGGGCAGCGTTCCGGCAAAGGTTTCGAACAGGCCGGATTTGTCGGTGTTTTTCCCCGAAACGATGCCCACGTAGTCGGTTTCGATCATGAGATCCTCGCCCGGGATGTTCACGCTGAACTGTTTGTGCTCATGGATGCCCCGGTTGCTGTAATGGCTCTTGCTCACGCCGAACGAAAGATACTGCGGGGTCCCATGGTTCAGGATGCCGAGATGGGCGATGGCCAGGAAATTGTTCCTGCCCTCGACCACGGTCCCGAGGATCACGGTCAGGGAGGGATAGAGGGCGTTGACGGGTCCCAGATCCTTTTTCATGGCGGTCTCCTCTGCGGTTTTTATTGTTTGTACACACAAGTTCGAAAAGGCGGTCAACGCGGGGGGTCGCGCGTTTCCGTCTCGCCCCCGCTCTCGCGCTTTCCCGCCCCCGGCTTCCGGGGCTTCCCGGCTACTCCTCCAGTTTGCGGGCCGCCAGGTCGTTGGCCCGCGCCAGGTCGTCTCCGGCTTTCTCGCCCAAACGCTCGCAATACGCCTTGTGCAGGGCCTTCCAGGCGGCGGCGATGGCCTGGGCCTGGGACTCGCCCAAGGGGGTGGGCCGGATGCTTACGGCTTTGCCCTGGCTTGATTTTTCGATCAGGCCCCGGCGGATGAGGGAATCGGCCAGCCGGGTCACGGTGGACGGAGCGAGATTCAGGCGTCCGGCCAGGTCCGAGGGGCCTATGCCGGGGTTTTCCAGGACGAGGAGCAGCAAGAAGGCGTGGGAAGGGGAAAGCCCGGCCGGTTTGAAGCATTCCTCGGCCATGCGCGTGATGGCGCGCGCCAGGGAATTGGCGGTGAAATAGAGGCAGTTGGAGAGCAGCAGATCCGAGTGGGCCATGGCGTTTCCTTTTGCTTGTACATACAAATATTGACCGGGTGGCGCAAGAAAAAGATGCCAGCCGCGTAACTCTTTTCCCGCGCCAAGCGTTTTATCCCACGGAGTCCGATGAAATACGCTATCCGGACGGTTGCGCGGCCAAGGCGGCCCCGGCGCGGCCGGGGTTTTATCCTCTGGGGAGGGGATAACGCGAAAGGAGGGACGACATGACCAGCATCGACATCACCGTGGGCGGCGGCTTTTCCATGGCGGAAACGGCCACGGCGGCGGAACGGCTCAAGGAAGCCAAATCCACGAGTTCCAGCGAGTCCGGCGAAAGCGGATCCAGCGACAGCGGCGACACGGTGACCATTTCCGAAGAGGCGAAGGCGCTTGCCGAAACCCTGGGCGCCGGTTCCACGGAAACCACGGAAGCTTCGGGCGAAAGCGATACGGAGGACAGTTCCACGACCTCATCCGAGAGCGAGGAAAGCTCCTCCTCTTCGGCCTCCGGATCGGCTTCGTCGTCCTCCAGTACGGACGACGTCGAAGAGGAGATCAATGATCTGAAGGACGAGATCCGGCAGTTGCAAAAAGAAATCAGCGAACTGACCGCCCAGTCCTCGGACGACGATACCAGCTCGTCCAAGCTCAAGATGAAGCAGACCGAATTGCAATCCAAGCAAAGCGAACTGGCCCAGCTGCAAAGCGAAGCAAGCGAAGCGTAGGCGCCTGCCGCGACGGGCCCCCGGGGAGGGGAGGCTCATTTACGGCAAGCGACGCGACCGCGCCCGGGCGCATGCATCGGGCGCGGACTCGCCCCTCGGGCGTTCCTGAAGTCATGCGCTTTGGGAACGCGCAAGGCGCCGGCGCCAGGGATTGGCGCGGCGCCTTTATTGCGCCCGCCGTCCCAATTCCCGCAAGGGCCTTCCGGCCCGCAGGTTTTTCTCGATGTCCTCCAGACTCGCCCCCTTGGTCTCCGGGGCGAAGGCCCGGCAGAATATCCAGCCCAGAACGCCGACGGCGGCGTACGCCCAGAAGGCTCCGGCTTTGCCGAAGACGTCGACGATGGAGAGAAAGGTCAGGGCGATCACGAAATTGAAGGCCCAATTGGCCAGCGTGGCCGCGCTCATGGCCAGTCCCCGGATGCGCTGGGGGTAGATTTCCGCAATGAGCAGCCAGGCGATGGGGCCGAGGCTTATGGCGAAGGAGGCGATGTAGCACAAAAGCCCGGCCACGGTGACCCACTTGAGGGCCCCTCCCAGGTCTTTTTCAAGGGAAAAGGCCAGCCCAAGAAGGATGAGGCTCGCGGTCATGCCCATAAGCCCGAAGGAGAGCAGGGGCTTGCGGCCGAGCCTGTCGATCAGCCGGATGGAGACGACGGTCATGAGCACGTTGACCATCCCGACGCCCACGGTGGCCGAGATGGCCGCCGTATCCGACGCGAAGCCGGCCATCCGGAAAATGGAGGGGGCGTAGTAGATGACCGTGTTGATGCCCGTGGCCTGCTGCACGAACATGATGCCCACCCCGAAAAAGAGCGCGGGACGCGCCCAGTTGGAGAACAGTTCCTTGAACGATCCGCCTCCTTCCAGGCGCATGGCCTCGACGATGGCCTTGGCTTCGGTTTTTGCGGCTTCCGGGCCGATCAACCGGGAAAGGACCTCCATGGCTTTGTCCCCGCGCCCTTTGCTCAGGAGCCAGCGCGGGGTTTCCGGCAAAAACAGCATGCCCACGCCAAGGGCCACGGCTGGGACGACGCCCGCCAGGAACATGTCGCGCCAGGTTCCGGCCGTATCCGCGAAGAGATCGTCCACGAAATAGGAAACCACGATGCCGATGGTGATGAGCAGCTGGTTCAGGGAAACCAGGGCGCCCCGGCGGGCGGGCGGCGAAATTTCGGAGATGTAGAGCGGCGCGGCGAAGGAGGCCACGCCGATGGCCAGGCCGGTGGCCAGGCGTCCGGCGACGAGTTCGGACACGGACCGGGCCATGCTGGAACCGAGGGAGCCCAGGACGAAGACGCAGGCCGTGAGGAGAATGGTTTTTTTCCGGCCAAGGGCGTCGGCCAATCCGCCGCTTGCCGCGGCGCCAACCATGCACCCCACGAGCACGGCGCTGACCACCCATTCCTCGGAGCCCGGACTCAGGGCGAAATCTTTTTTCAGAAAGAGCAACGCGCCTGAGATGACGCCGGTGTCGAAGCCGAAAAGCAGACCGCCAGCGGCCGCCACAGCCGCGATCAGGGCGATGAGCGGCCGGTTTTCCTGTGATTGTTCCTCGGGCATGACCGCTCCTTTCCATGGGTTCATCAGCCTTTCCTGCTTCATGATATCGCGTAAGGCGGCCGATCTGTCAAAGGGGCCTTGGCTGGTCGTCTAACCCGTTGGCCTGTCGGCGGAAAAGGCCGTCCGGAGCTTCGGCCCTGGAGGGGGGGCGCTCGTTTCGTCGCCGTAAAACGGGCGCGGGCGGATGTCGTGGAGAGAATGCTTCCCGATGACGGCGCGCTAGGGCGTCACCCGGCGGAACTGGATGAGGCTGTTGCGCCAATAGGGGGCGCTCAGGCGGTCCTCGCGCACCACCCCGCCCGGGCTCGGGCTGTGGATGAAAACGTCGCGGCCGGAGACGATGCCCGCGTGGAGCGAGGATTTGCGGCGGGAGAGGTCGAAGAAGACCAGGTCGCCGGGCTGCTGGCGGCCGCGCTGCACAGGCTGCCCCGCATGGATCTGGTCCGCCGTGCGCCGGGGGAGCTTCACCCCGTGACGGGCGTAGGCCCATTGGATGAAGCCCGAACAGTCGAAACCCGTGGAGGGGGATTCCCCGCCGTAGCAATAAGGGACGCCGAGCTGGGAGCGCGCCGTGTCCAGGACCGTGCCCTGACCCGGCGGGGGAGGCTCCGGCGCGCCCGAAAAAATGGCGCACCCGGAAAGGAGCAGGCAGGCGGCCAGCATGAGGGCGGGCGTGAAAAGCGCCGCGCGTGGGGCTTTTCGGGAAACGGGCGGGGCAAACGGACTGCGGGTCATGATTCTTCCGGCCTGTCGGGTTCGGGGCGCGATAGCGCGCCACAAGGCCGGAATACAGGATGGGACGGGCTCAAGGCAAGACGCGGCGGGGGCTAATAGCGGGAGACCAGCGCGTCGTCGCCGCGCGCGTCCACGAATTTCACCCAGATGCTTCCCGCGCCAACGTGGAAAAGCACCTTGCGGCCCCGAACGCCCTGGATGTCCTTGACCTTGGGCTTGAGCCCGAAGGAGGCCAGGGTGGCCAGGGCCTGTTCGGCGTTTTTCTTGCCCACGTCCAGGATGTCGCCCAAACGCTCGCGTTCCTTGGCCCGCATGGTGTTGGCCCCGCCGAAGAGCTTGACGTCGAGCTGTGACAGGCGGATGCCCAGCTTCTCGAACCGGGCCACGATGCTTTCCACGGCCGCGTCCGCGAAGGCGCACGGCCCCTGGGTGGATTTCGACCCCTCCCTCTTGGGGAGCATGGCGTGGAACATGGCCGCGAAATGGGTCTGGGGATGAAAGAACGTGGCCGAGACGCAGCTGCCGAGCACGGTGCTGATGATGACGGGTTCGCAGGTCATGACGCACTCGCCGATCTTCAGATGCACCACGGGCGTTCCCGCGTCGATCAGAGCCTTGAGCTCCGGGACGTTGCGGATCATAGGCTAGAAGGCGCGGCGCACGAAGGCGCCAAGGGAGCTCATGAGACTGGCGAACCCCTTGCGCCGCCACATCTCCCGCATGATAGAAATGCTCTGTCCCGGTTCAAAGAGATACTTCAGGAGTTTTTTCCGGGCCACCCGCCGGGAGAAAATGGCGTACCAGCGGTCGATGTCCGCGCTCGACAGGTTGGGATAGTTCATGACCGAGCTCCCCATGCCGTCGAAACGGCCGAGGTCGGTGGTGGCCAGATAGCCCTTCTCGCTGGCCCAGGCGTACATGGGCGTGCCGGGATAGGGCACGGCCTTGGAAACCTGGGCGGTGTCCACCTCGAGTTCTTCCATGAAGACCATGGACTTGCGGATGGTTTCCTCGGTCTCGCCGGGAAGGCCCAGGCAGAAGGTGGCGTGGGTGCGGATGCCCAGTTCCTGGCACCATTTGGCGACCTTGGCGCATTGGACCAGGTCAAGCGGCTTGCCGATGGCCTTCAGGATGCCCGGGTCGGCGGATTCCACGCCGAATTTCATGCCGATGCAGCCCGCGTCCGCCATGGCGGCCAGGGTCTCCCGGTCCACGAACATGGCGTCGCCCATGACGGACCAGGGCACGGTCATGCCCCGGCGCTTGATCTCGGCGCAGATGGCGAGCACGTGCTTTTTCTGGACCACGAAGCTCTGGTCGTCGAAATAGAACTGCTTGGCCCCGAAACGTTTTTCGCAATACTCCATCTCGTCCACCACCCTCTTCGGATCGCGGGGGCGGTATTTGGGCGAGGCGTACATGACGTGGCGCTCCTGACAATAGACGCAGCCGCAGGGGCAGCCCCGGGAGGACACGATGTTGATGCACGGGGAGTACATGGTGAAATCGGGATAGATGGTGGCCGGAAAATCGTCCCTGTCCGGGAAGGGCAGGCTGTCGAGGTCCTTCAGCAGTTCGCGCTTTTCGTTGTCCACGGCCTCGCCGGAGGGCGTTCTCCAGGTCAGCCCCTTGATGGCCGCGAAATCGCCGCCGTCCATGAGGGCGTCCACCAGCTCCTTGACCGTGAATTCGTATTCCCCGCGCACGGCGAAATCGAGGCAGGCGTTTTCCTCGATGAGGCTTTTGGCGTAGACGGTGGGGTGGTTGCCGCACACGCAGACCTTGCAGCCGGTGCGCTCCTTGACCTTGGCCAGGAAGGCCAGGTCGTCGGGCAGGGTCAGGGGGGCGAGTTCCGTGACCAGAAGATCCGGCTTGCGCGCGGCGGCCTCGGCCAGAAGCTCGTCTCCGGTCATGTCCATGACCACGCCGTCGAGCCCGGAGGCGTTCGCTTTCGTGTCCCGCTTGACCAGGGCCAGGGCGTAGGCCAGCCAGAAGGGGAAGGGGTAGTAGTCCACGGACTTGGAAAAGCCGATGGTCATGGGCCAGCGCGAACCGGCCTTGATGAAATGGCGGACCGTGCCGTCGTCCTCGATCTTGACTCCGGCCATGTTGGCGAAAAGAACATTCATGCGATGTCGTCCCCGTGCGGCGTCGTCCGGAAAGGCGATTTTGCTGTTATGAACAAGGAGGCTTCCGATAGCATCATCGGTTTGAAAGATAAAGCCGGGAATCGGACGGCTCAAGGGCGCGCCCAGGGACAGCGCCGGGCGAAAAGGCAGGCGTTCAGGGCGGTTGGCCCCAAGGGCCGGTTTTAGGCCGGGCGGGGCGGGTCAATAATTGATGATTCTGTCCGCCGCCTTCACATGGCCGTACAGGGATTTCATGTTGGAGAGCTTCACGTACGCGCTTGCGTCCACCCCGTGGACGCCCAGGCATTTGCCTCAGGCTTCGAGGACGCCGTCGCTTAAGGCGAAGAGCTTGGCCTGCTCCGCGATGGGAAATGCGGGGCAGTCGCCTTCGTAGAGGTCCACGCCCGGACCGTTCAGGAAGATCGCGACCTCCTCCCCCTGCTCAAGCAGAAAATTGCCGAACCGGACCGCGTTCCATTTGATCTCGGGAACGTTGCTGGAAAGGATGATAAGTATTTGCATATTCTATCGCCTCCATGCTTTACGATAGAAATAATCGATACATTGGCGGCGTCAAGCCGCTCCCGAGAGACAGGAAGAGGACGCGGAGGGCGCAAAGGAAAAAAGGCGCGGACGCCCGGGCGTCCGCGCCTTTTTCGCGCATTGGGGGAGGAACGGCGGGTTAGACCACTTTATTCAGCGCGTACTCGATGATGCCCTCGGCGCCGAGTTCGCGAAGCCTGGGGATGAGGTCGCGCACCACGCTCTCCTCGATCACGATCTCGATGGACAGCCAGTCCTTGTTGTAAAGCCCCGCCACCGTGGGCGAGGTCAGGCTCGGCAGCTCGGCCATGATGGAGTCCATGGCGTCCTCGGGCACGTTCATCTTGAGCCCCACCAGGGACTCGGCCCGGAGCGCGCCCTGGAGCAGCATGTTCATCCGTTCGATCTTCCGGCGCTTCCAGGGATCCTCCCAGGCGGCCTTGTTGGCGATGAAGCGGGTGTTGGTCTGCATGAGCTCGGCGATGATCCGAAGCCCGTGAGCCTTGATGGTGGTGCCGGTCTCGGTCACCTCCACGATGGCGTCGGCCAGGCCCTCGACCACCTTGGCCTCGGTGGCGCCCCAGGAGAATTCGACTTCCACCGGAACTCCCGCGCCCGCGAAATACTGGCGGGTGAAGTTGACGAGCTCGGTGGCGATCTTCTTGCCGGCCAGATCCTCGGGACGGCGGAAGGGGGAGTCCGCGGCCACGGCCAGCACCCAGCGGGCCGGGCGGTTGCTCACCTTGGAATAGACCAGGTCGGAAACGACCACCACGTCGGAATTGTTTTCGAGGATCCAATCCTTGCCGGTCAGGCCGCAGTCAAGGGTGCCCGTTTCCACGTAGCGGGACATTTCCTGGGCGCGGCACATGCTGCAGGACAGCTCCGGATCATTGATCTCCGGGAAATAGTTCCTGTGGTGCATGCGCACCTTCCAGCCGGATTTGGCGAACAGCGCGATGGTGGCGTCCTGCAGCGAGCCTTTGGGAATGCCGATTTTGAGAATGGGATTGGCGGACATTTATTTATAGACCTCCTTGGGGTCGAAAACCAGGGGGCTGACGATGCGTTCGCCCTCCGGCGTGATTTCGCGGAAAAAACAGCTCTTGTAGCCCTTGTGGCACGCCGCTCCGCCGATCTGCTCGACGAGAATGAGGACCGTGTCCAGATCGCAATCCACGCGGATGCTTTTCACCTTCTGGACATGTCCCGACGTGCCGCCCTTATGCCATAGCGTCCCCCGGCTGCGGCTGAAATAATGGACCTCGCGGGTCTCAAGGGTCTTGTTCCAGGCTTCCTCGTTCATGTAGGCCATCATGAGCACGTCGCCTGTTTCGGCCTCCTGGGCGATACAGGGCGCGAGCCCGCCGCACTTGGCGAAATCGGGTTTGAGCATGGGGTTTCCTTCTTTTCCGTGATGGTTCGATTGCCGGGAGGCGGATACTACAGAAGCAAAACGCGGGGCGCAAGCGCCGGAAGGGCCGTTTTTGGGGCGATTTCGCGACAAAACCGCGACGATCCGTTCCTTTCGCCGGGCAAGAAGGGGTTCCCTTCCGGAAAACGGCCAGGCGCGGCCGCCGGGGAAAAGCCCCGGAGGCCGCGCCTGGTTTCAACGTCGTTGGTCCCCGGTTCTGGGGCCGGGGGACGCGTGTTCCCGAATCGTCCGGCGGTTCCGCGCGCCGCCCGGAACCGCCGCAAGGGCGCCGTGGGGCGCCGCGTTAGAATCGCTCGAAGGCGCCGTCGTCCGAACCGGCGTATTCCTCGTCGTCGTCCATGCCAAGCTGCGCGGCCATGCGCGCAGGCCGTTTTTCCGCATCCCGGCGCTCGCCTTTTTTCCCCTCGGCCACGTTTGCATGACGACGCCCATCACCCTTGGCGAAGGGTCTTCCAGCGGGGGGCAGGGCCGTCCGGGCGGACTTGGCCTTGGCGCGCCCGCGTCCGGCCGGAATCTGGCGGTATCCGGTCTCGTAGTCGTCCAGCCGGAAAAAGGCGATGACGGATTGCAGTTGCTCGGCCTGGGAGGACAGCTCCTCCGAGGTGGAAGCCATCTCCTCGGCCGAGGCGGCGTTTTGCTGGATGACCTGGTCGAGCTGTTGCAGGGCCTTGTTGACCTGGGCGGCGCCTGTGCTCTGCTCCTGGCTGGCGGCGTTGATCTCCTGGACCAGATCGGCGGTCTTCTGGATGTCCGGAACGAGCTTTTCCAGGAGCGTGCCCGCCTTTTCGGCGATGTCCGTGCTGGAGGAAGCCAGATCCGTGATTTCCGAGGCGGCCTTCTGGCTGCGTTCGGCCAGTTTGCGCACTTCGGCGGCCACCACGGCGAACCCCTTGCCGTGCTCTCCCGCCCGCGCGGCTTCGACGGCCGCGTTGAGCGCCAGCAGGTCGGTCTGCCGGGCGATTTCCTCGATGATGGAAATCTTGCCCGCGATTTCCTTCATGGCGCTGACGGTCTTGGTCACGGCCTCGCCCGAGGACTTGGCGTCCTGGGCGGCCTTGATGGCGATGGCTTCGGTCTGCTTGGAATTGTCCGCGTTCTGGCTGATGCTCGAAGCCATTTCCTCCATGGCCGAGGAGGATTCCTCGATGGCGGCGGCCTGCTCGGTGGAGCCCTGGGACAGGGTCTCGGCCGAGGAGCTCAACTGTTCGCTGCCCGAGGCCACGTTTTCCGAGCTGGACTGGACCTCGCGCACCACTTCGCCGAGTTTGCTCACCATCTCCCCAAGGGAGCGCATGAGCATGTCGTTGTCGTCGCGCATTTCCACGGTCACGGCCAGATTGCCCTGGCTGAGCTCCCCGGCGATGGCCGCGATCTCCCGTTCCGCCGCCACCAGGCGCTTGATGGCCAAGAGCAGGGCGTCCTCCTTGGAACGTTCCGTCACATTCATGTCCAGGTCGCCGATGGCCAGCTTGCCCGCGATATCCACGATGCCGTTCTCGGCATTGATCAGGGCGCCCATGGAGCGCATGAGCCGGTCGTTTTCCGAGCGCTCCTCGGCCTTGACGTTGAGATCGCCAACGGCCAGGCGTTCCATGGCGGACGCGGCGCTGGTTTCGGCTTCGATCAGGGTCATGAGAGAGCGTATGAGGGCGTCGGCCTCGGAGCGCGGGGCGATGTTCACGTCAAGATCGCCCTCGGCCAGCTTGCCCACGGTCAGGCCGACGTTCGTTTCCGCCTCGACCAGGGTGGAGAGGGAGCGCATGAGCCGGTCGGCGGAGGAGCGCATGGCCACGTCCACGGCCAGGTCGCCCAGGGCCAGCTTTTCCACGGTGTCCGCGGTGAGCCGCTCGGCCGAGACAAGACGCGCCAGCGCCATGAGGAGCTGGTCCTTGTCCGAACGCGGGGTCACGTTCACCTCGAGGTCGCCCTCGGCCAGTTTGCTGGCCGCCTCGCAGACGTTTTTTTCCGCCGCGATGAGGGTGTTGAGGGATTTGATGAGCCGGTCGTCCGAGGAGCGCTCCCGGGTTTCCACGTCGAGGTCGCCCTGGGAGAGCTTGGAGACCACGTCCGCCACCTCTCCGGTGGCTTTGACCATGGTCCGCATGGCCTCGTACACGCTGTCCTTGTGGGCGTTGGCGTGGAAGGCGAGCTCGAGTTCGCCCACGGACACCCGGCGGGCGATCTCCGCGATTTCGTTGGGCTCGCCGCCCAGGCTGCGCAGCACCCCGCGAATGATCATGAACGCCGTGATGGCGCCGAAGGCTATCATGAGTCCCGTCAGGCTGAAGATGAAGGTCACCGCCTTGGCGAAGAGGCTTTGGGACTCGATCTCCTTTTCCTTGGAGTAGCCGAGATTGAGTTCGGTCAGGGTGTTGATGTATTCACGCATGTCCTCGAACTTCTTGGCCGCTTCCCCACGGGTCAGGTCCATGGCCAGCATGCGGCCCTCGCGGGTGTCCTCCTGCCTGGCCGCGACCACCCGGCCCGAAACTTCCTTCCAGTCGGCGAAGGCCGCGTCGAACTTGGCGATGAGGTCTTTTTCCTCCTGGGTTTCGGCCAGGGATTTGAATTTGTCGAAGCGATCGCGGGCCTGTTGGAGGTTGGTCTTGTAGTCGTCCAACAAGGTTGCGAATTCCTTGGCTTGCACATCCGTGAAAATCATGGAGCGTTCCGCCACGAGCAGCTGCTGCAGGTCGCGGTCCGCCTCTATCAGACTGTCGATGCCCGGCAGGAAACGGTTGAAAATGACCCCGAGATTGTCGCCGATATTCTTCGCCGCGTAATAGCCGGTGAAACCGACTCCGGCCAGGGCGATGAGAATAACGACGTAGCTTGCCGACAGCTTGAAGCTGAGCTTGCTTGTCAACCCTTTTTGCATGTGTCGCTCCCGCGCAACGAGTTTTCATCCTGTGGCAGAATGGGAAGGAGAGATTCCATCCAACAGGGAAACTAGCAAAACTGACTGGTTATGTGAACAGGAAATCTCAGCGCGGCGAAAAAACGTCCGCGCCGCGAAACGCTGGCTTGCCAGGGCCGGTTACAGGAAAACCTCCGGCGCCTTGGGCGCGCGGTGGTTCCCGAAGAGCCAGGCGCGGATTTCGGTGATGCGGGGGGCGTCGAGGGCTCTGGCCTTGGACGGGCAGGATTTCACGCAGGCGCAACACCGGATGCAGGCCCCGGCGTCCGTGATCACGGTTTCCGAGACCGTCACCGCCGCCGTGGGGCAGACCACGGCGCAGGTCCCGCACAGGATGCAGGCTTCGGGATCGGTTTGGGGAGCGAACGCCGCGCCGGGGGTTGCTTCCTTGTAGGGGAAGGCGCCGGGAACGGCCAGGGGAGGCAGGGAGGCGAGATCCATGGGCGAAAGCGCGTCCAGCTTGGCGCGCACGGCCCGGCCGAACGTCTCGGCCCTGGACAGATCGTCCGCGTCGGGCCGTCCCGGGGCGATGGGGGCGTCCGGCGTGGAGAAGGAGTGCTCGCCGATGAAGGCGGCCCCGGCGATGGGGATGAAGCCCTGGGCCATGGCGATGTCGCGCAGTTCCAACAGGGCGTCCTCATAGGCCCGGTTGCCGTAACAGACCACCACCACGGCCGGGGCGCCGTTTCCCCGCAGGGCCGTAAAACGCTTCGCGGCCGCCGGGGCGACGCGCCCGGCGTAGACCGGCGCGCCCAGAATGGTCAGGCGGCCCGGCCCGGCCTCATGCGCCGAAGCGGCGTCCAGAGTGAGGTCATAGGCGTGGGGGGCCGGGTCCCCATAGCCTTTGGCGATGGCGAAGAGCGCGCGTTGGGTGGTCCCGGTGGGCGAAAAGAAGACGAGGTCGATAGGGCTTAGGAGCATGGGGCGGCTCGTTCGGGTTGCGGCGCTCGCTTCAAGGGGCGGACGCGCCTGGTTGTTCCGTAAAAAGAGCGCGCCCCGCCGGCCTGCCGCGGACGGCGGGCGAGCTGGGCGCGAATCGTGAAATCGACTATACTGTATATTCTTTGGAAATGAAAT
Organism: uncultured Desulfovibrionaceae bacterium; assembly: GCA_937934715.1. Lineage (GTDB taxonomy): Bacteria > Desulfobacterota > Desulfovibrionia > Desulfovibrionales > Desulfovibrionaceae > CALGYO01. Next base: position 17,348 of record CALGYO010000114.1, read on the forward strand.
ATATTTGCGCGGAGTTTCCGTCGCGCCGGGGCGAGGTTCGGTCATGCCGCGTCCGGGGGCGCCCGCGATCAGGCGTTCGCCCCCGGATGTGACGAGGGTTATTTCATGGCGGCCAGTCCGGCCTTGGCGCATTCCATATCCTGCTCCACGGAACCGCCGCTCACGCCAATGGCGCCGATGATCTTTCCGTCGGCCTTGATGGGGAAGCCGCCGCCGAAAATGATCATGCGGCCCACGTTCTGGATGCCGTACAGGGGCTGGCCGGGCTGGGACAGCTTGCCCAGCTCGTCGGTGGGAATCTTCACCGCCAGGGCCGAGTAGGCCTTGTTCATGGAGATCTCCACGCTCACCAGCAGGGCGTCGTCCATGCGGTGCTGGGCGATCATGTTGCCCCCGGCGTCAAGGACCGTGATCACCATGGGCACGCCGATTTCCTCGGCCTTCTTCTCGGCCGCCGCCAAAAGGGGCAGGGAGGATTTCAGCGTCATGGAGGCGGGACCGGCCATGGCGCCCGGAACATTTGCGAAAAGAACGAGAGCAAAAGCGATAATGAGGGTTTTCCATGATGCTTTCATGGGCGTTTCTCCTTCTTCATCCGCTTTGCAGGTTGACGGCCAGACAACGAACGCAATCCGCGAAAAACACGGGCTCCCTTGCAAGTATCCTCATGTTCAGGATAGTGGAGTGAAATGCGAAATATTGTCAACATGAATCGCGGTTCCCGCGAAAAATGACCGCGGACGAGGCTATGAAGCGCCGCATATATTGAAAAAAGGCGATTCGCTGGGAAAGAGGTCCTTGGCGTCAAGGGGCTCTCGTCCGTGGGAACCCCAGCATGCTCCCCATCGGTTGGGGATTGTGGATGAAACCTCGGCGGATCGCCGGAGCGTTCTCCCTGGCGCCCTCTTCTGTCGTTCGCGTGGCGTCCGGGATGGCGGTCTGGAGAGGCCGATGCGGACGGGGGAGGCGAGGACGGGGCGGGCGATGCGCGCGGTCCCGGGGGGGGCGCGCCGGGGGCTTCCCGGCCGGAGCGATCGATGGAGGATGAGGCCGGACGTTGCCGCGCCGCCGGTCCGGCATGCGCGCCGGGGCGTTTGGCGGAGGGCTTTTCCCGGAGTGGAAACAGCCCTGCGCGGGATGCCCCGCGCCGGCGCGCCTGGGGCCCTTACCCTTCGGACGGCCCGGGCTCCTGGGCCCTGAGCTGGCCGCAGGCGGCGGCGATGTCCGCGCCTTTGCTCTTGCGCAGGGTGGCGGTGTAGCCCTTTTGCTGCACGTACTCCTGGAAGGCCAGGACCGCCTCTGGCCTGGGCGCAAAAAAGGGCAGTCCGGGCGTGGCGTTGTAGGCGATGAGGTTCACCTTGGCCTTGACGTGGGACAGAAGACGCACCAGCGCCTTGGCGTGGTCCAGGGAGTCGTTGACGCCGCGAAGGAGCAGGTATTCGAAGGTGAGGCGCTCGCGGGGCTTCAGGGGATAGTCCCGAAGCGTCGCCATGAGCGTGTCCAGCGGCTCCTTTCCGGCGATGGGCATGAGGCGTTCGCGCAGTTCCTGGGTGGGCGCGTGCAGGGAGATGGCCAGGGACCCCAGACCCGTGCGGCCGAAATCCAGAATGCGCCTGGTCACCCCGGCCGTGGACACGGTGATGCGGCGGCTGGAAAAATCGAGCCCCTGGGGGTGGTGCAGGCTTTCCAGGGCCTTGACGAGGTTGTCGTAGTTGAGCAGCGGCTCGCCCATGCCCATGAAGACCAGGTTGCGCAGGGCAAGGGGGGCGTTGTTGTCGAGAAGATGGCGTCTGGCCGTCAGAATCTGCCCCAGGATTTCGCCGTGGCTCAGGTTGCGCGAGAACCCGAGACGGCCGGTGGCGCAGAAGGCGCAGCCCAGGGCGCAGCCCGCCTGGCTCGACAGGCACAGGGTGTAATGGTCCTTTTCCGGAATGAGCACGGTTTCGATGCGCTGGCCGTCGTCAAGTTCCAGCAGGAATTTGATCGTGCCGTCCTTGCTTTCCTGGACGCGCACGGCCTGGGGCCAGCGGATGACGGCGGCCTGGGCCAGCTTTTCCCGCAGGGCTTTGGATACGTTGGTCATGGCGGAAAAGTCCCGGGCGTCCTTCTGCCATATCCATTGCCAGATCTGGCGCGCCCGGAAGGCGGGTTCGCCGAGGTCCATGAGAAAGGATTCCAGTTCGTGAAAGGTCAGGTCGATGAGGTTCATGGGCGCCGCGCGTCGTTTGACCGGAGAGGCCGGGCAAAACGGAAAAGGTTGTGAGGAGCCTCCGCGCTGCGCGGGGGCGACGACGCGCCATCAGTAGTTGCGCGGGCGGCGCCTGTCAAATCCCGGGCGCGCTTTTCCCGGCCGGGCTTAGGACGCCAGCATTCCCGCGCTTGCGCCAAGTCCCGGCGCGAGGAGGGCGGACAGGGAATAGATTCCGTCCGCGAACGCCAGGACGTCGATATTGCGCAAGGCGTCGGTTCCCTCGGGTCCGCTCACGGTCACGGCGTCGCCCGTTTGCGTCAGGGCGTACATGAGGCGCGTCCCGCTGTAGACGGCCGCGTCGAACCCGTCCTGGCCGCCGTCCAGCGCGTCGTCGCCCAGGCCGCCCGCCAGGGCGTCGTTTCCGCGACCGCCGAAAAGGACGTTGTCGTTGGCGTCGCCCACGAGCATGTCGTCCCCGTCCCCGGCGTAGACCGTTTCGATGGCCGTCCCGGCGGTCAGGACGAACGGCGTTCCGTCCACCAGTCCGAGCGTTCCCGCGTTCAGGTTGACCACGCCGCCCGAGGTCACGGCGGCGGCATTGAGAACGTCGTCCCCCGAAGCGTCGGCGAGGATGGTCCGGGCGGGATCGCTTGCGGCCATGTCCGCGTATTCATTGGTGTAGACGTAGAGGGAATCGTCCGAGGCTTCCTTTCCGTAGAAGTCTATTTCCCAGGAGTTGAGCGTTCCCGTGACGTCGTTCCCCTCGGCGTCGGCCACGTACAGCGTCCAGGTCCCCTGGGAGCTTTCCCCAAGATGAAAGGTCGAGGTCAGGGAAAAGACGTCCGGCCAGGCCTGGTTCAAGTCCGGCCATGCCTGGTTGAGGAGCGGGCTTTCGGTCCCGGACGGCGAGACCAGAAGGATGCGCAGGTCCGAGGCGTTTTCGTGGTCCATGTCGAGGACGACCT
>CALGYO010000115.1 GCA_937934715.1 uncultured Desulfovibrionaceae bacterium
GTGACGATGGCCAGCTCGGTCATGAGGTGGTTGCCCGCCATGGGAATGCCCTGGCGCATGAGCAGCTCGTTGCCCGTGCAGCACAGCCCGGCGATGTTGATCCCCTCCGCTCCGGCGGCCTTGGCCTCGGCGACCTGGGCCGGATCCTTGGCGGCGGCCAGGATCATCTCCGAGACGATGGGGCTGTGGCCGTGGACCAGGATGTTGACGCAGGCCGGTTTGATGGCCCCCAGGTTGACCTTGGAGACCCGGGGCGTGGGCGTGCCGAAAAGGATGTCCGACAGCTCGGTGGCGATCATGGACCCGGCCCAGCCGTCGGCCAGGGACAGCCGCGCCGCGTGCAGGCAGATGTGGGCGGCGTCGTTGTCCACGCCCATGTGGGTGCGGTGCATCATCTCCACCACGTCCCGGTCGATGCCGCGCGGGGTGATGCCGACCTTTTCCCACAGCGCCCGGCGCTTGGCCGGAACCCGGCCGATGAAGGACACGCCGCCGCGTTTGCAGCCGAAGTCCTCGTAGAACGCGTCCGCCAGGGCCAGGGCGATTTCCTTCACGTCCTTGCCCTCGACCGCGACGCCCACTTCCGCGGCGATGCGCCTGAGCTTGTCCTCGTCCCGGATGCCGTAGTCCCCGGTCTCGCCCTTGCCCACGGCGTGGAGCGTTTCCAGAAGATCGCGGCCGTGGTCCGAGTGGGAGGCCGCGCCCGCCGCCACCATGCGCCCGAAATTGCGGGCCACGATCACGTCGGCGTCCGCCCCGCACACCCCGCGCTGCGGCCCCTCGCCAAAGGGGTCCACGCGGCAGGGTCCCATGACGCAGTTGCGGCAGGACAGGCCGAGTTCGCAATAGCCGCACTGGGGCTCCTGTTCGCGCAGCCGGTCCCAGACGGTTTCCACGCCCTCCTCCCGGGCTTTTCGCAGCATGGCCCGGGCGTCCTTGCAGATGGAATATTCGCTGAAATCTGTCTTTGCCATGATTCCTCCCTTTCGCGGAGTTGGATCGCGCTAGGCCTTGACGCCGTACACGGCGCCCGCGAGCCTGCGCTCTGACTGCTTGATGTACAGATTGACCTCTTCGAAGGTCAGCGCCCCGGTCTTGCAGGCCTCGACGCAGGCCGGAACGCCCCCCGCCTCCACCCGCTCGTAGCATCCGTCGCATTTGACGGCCACGGCCGGACGTTCGGGGGCGTCCGGGGCGCGGTGATAGCGGATGACGTAGTAGGGGCAGGCCATGGCGCACATGCCGCAGCCGATGCACCGGGCCGGGTCCACGATCTTGAGCCCTTCCGCGATGTCCGAGCGGATGGCCCAGGGCATGCAGGCCTCCTGGCAGGGGGCGGGCTCGCAGTGGCGGCATTTGTTGGGAAAGGGTTTGAGCTCCGGGCCGACGCTTATGTGGATGCGCGGCTTGGCCAGAATGTCCTCGCGAATGGCCGATGCGAGGCTTTTCGTCCGGGAATGGGCCTCGGCGCAGCGGATCATGCACTGCATGCAGCCGACGCAACGTTCCGGCCGGACAATGACGGTTTTTTTCAGCATAGCCCCTCCTTCGGATACCCAGTGAGTCGCCGGTTGACCGCCCGCGCCCGCCTGGGGGCGGGACGGTTTCGCCGCATTGCCGTCAACGGGCCGCGAGCCTCGGGATGAACCCGTAGGGCGCGGCCAGCGGAGCGGCGTTTTTCGGATTCCTGAACCACCAATCCGGGACCTGTTTGCGGCCAAGGCCGCGTTTGACCGCGAAGGCCAGCTCGCCAAGGCGCGGCGCGGCGCCGAGCCCCGCCGCCCCGATGAGCCGTCCCTCGCGAAACACCAGTTTCAGATAGCCGTATTTTCCGCCGGGATCGCCGATTTCCTCGAAATCGCAGCCCACGGTCAGCCTGGGGTTGACCGCGCCCACGCTCACCATGTGGGTTCCGAAGACCGGAATGGCGTTCATGGCCATGCTCCCGGCATAAGGGGTTCTCACCCCGGCCATGTTGCAGGCCGCCACCCGCCCCTGCTCCACGGCCACGGGCCAGACGGCGTTGACCCCGGGGGCGCCGGAAACGGCGTCCGGAGCCTCGGCCAGGTCCCCGGCCGCGAAGACCCGCTCGTCGGAAGAACGCAGGAAGCCGTCGGTCACGACGCCGTAGCGAAGCGCCAGCCCCGAATCCGCAAGCCAGCCCGTTTCCGGAACCACGCCCTTTCCGGCGGCCGCCAGGTCCACATCCAGGGTTTCGCCGTCGTCGAGAGCGAGACGCAGCCGCCCGTTCCCGGCGTCGTCGAGGCGCGTTACGGACACGCTGGTCTTCAGCGTCACATTGGGGGCGTTGGCGAGCTTTTCCCCCACCCAGGCCCCGGCCCGCTCGTCCACGTTCAGGGACAGGGGATGGGGCGAGGTCACGAGCAGCGTCACGGACATGCCGCGCTTTATGAGACCCATGGTCAGCTTGAAGCCCACCAGCCCCCCGCCCAGCACGGCGGCCGCGCCTCCCGGGCGGACCCGCTCCAGGATGCGGGCAAGATCGGCTTTTCCGCGAAAATAGCACAACTCCCCGGCTTTCTCCCCGCCCGTTTGCGCCTTGCGGGGGCGTGCGCCGCAGGCCAGGAGCAGGCGGTCGTAGGGAAGCTCGCGGCCAGAGTCCAGAACGAGCCTGGCCCGGCCGGCGTCAAGGGAGACGGCCCGTTCCCGGACAAGGGTCACCCCGAGGCGGGACCAGTAGTCCTCCCCGGCCACGGTCATGCCCTCAAGGGGCATCTCGCCGGACAGAACGTAGCTTATGAGGGGCCGGGAATAGAGAGGCCCCCCGGCGGGATCCACGCCGATGATTTCGGCCGTGGGGTCGGCTTTTCGCAGCCAGGCGCAGGCGCTGCGCCCGGCCGCGTGCAATCCGGCGACGACGTATCGCATAGACGCCTCCAACAGGGGGCGCCCGTTTCCGGGCGTCCGGTTTCGGACGGCGGCCATAAGGAACGGCCGGACCGTCCGTACTGCTCGGCCCGCCCGGCCCGCAGCCCCGGAAACGCCTTTTCCGGCGGGTCCCGGTCTGTCTCGCGTCGAGCGGTTGTCAAAGGATTCTCCAGTTCTATTGGGCTTATTCCAACCCATGAACGAGGTCAATGACCGCGTATGGGAAAGGGGGCTTTGGCGGGCAAGGCCGGCGGCCTTTCGCGGATGAACGCAAGAACGGCATGAGACGGCGGCGCGGCCGGACATGAGGGAATGCGGCGGGCGGCGCGAACGCGGGGCGGCCGGAGGATGGGGGGAGAAGAGCGGCGCCCGGTCCCGCCCCGCGGCCAGGCTGGAGGACCTGGGCCGCCGCGGGGACGGGAAACCGGACTGGAGGGCGCGGGAACGATTGCTTACCGGGAAACGCCGGTCATCCGGACGCCGCTTTCCGGCGTATTCTGCGCCAGGCGGGCGAATTCCCCGGGCGCGGCCGCAACCGGGCTCCCCCGGGGCGCGCGCCCGCAGGGACCGGAAAGGGTTCAGCGCATGGCGCAGGCCATGCGCAAAGCGGTCCCAGCCGTCATGGGAGGCCGGTCTAGGCCGGGGACGGCGCCACGCAAATCTTGAGGCCCTGTCTGGCGGCGGCCATGGCGAAGGCCCGGGGGCCGTTCTCCAGGTCGAACACCGCGCTGACCAGGCCGGTCAGATCCACCTTGCCCGAAAGAGCCAGTTCGATGGCCAGGGGATAGGTGTGCTTCATGCGCCGGACGAGCTTGAGGGTCAGGCCCTTGCGCCGGGCTTCCGAGGCGCAAAACGAGGTGCGGTCGTCGCGCGGGATGCCCGCCAGGATGACGGTTCCGCCCGGGCGTACGGCCTTTATGGCCGCCTCCACGGCGGCGTTGTCCCCGGCGGCCTCGAAGACCACGTCCAGCCCGCCGCTTCCGGCCATGGCGATGGCTTCGGCGGCTTCCTCGCCGCCCCGGGCCGGGATGGCCACGGCGCCGTAGGTCCTGGCCGCATCCAGGCGGTGGGGCAAGGGGTCCGTGGCCACGATGCGAAGCGCTCCGGCGGCCTTGGCCAATTGCGCGATGAGCAGCCCGATGGGGCCGCAGCCGAACACGCCAACCTTGGCGCCGATCCGGGGCCTGGCCAGGTTCATGGCGTGGATGGCCACGCCCAAGGGCTCCAGCATGGCCCCGTCCACGTCGGACACGCCGTCGGGCAAGGGGTAAAGCAGGCTCTCCGGCCAAGCCATTTTCTCGCGCAAGGCGCCGTCGTGGGGAGCGTGGCCGGTGAAGCGCATGTGCTCGCACAGGTTGGGATGGCCTTCCAGGCAGAACCGGCAGCGGCCGCAGGGATCGGCCGGGTCCACGGCCACCCGCCTGCCCGCGTATTTGCCGGTCTCGGCCACGGCCGCGAATTCATGGCCCAGGACGAGCGGTTCGGAAAGGACCGTGGCCCCGATGCCCGAGGAATCGAACCAGGTCAGGTCCGAGCCGCAGATGCCCACGGCGGTGACGCGCAACAGCGCCTCTCCCGGACCGGGAACCGGTTCGGCCTCCTCGCCCAGGCGCAGATCGCCCGCGCCGTACAACCGTAAAACCTTCATGCCTTCCTCACGCGCGTCATCGGGACGCGTCCGTTTTCTTCCCGTGGTCTTCGCCGGAGCCGTCCGAAACAGCCCGCCGGGACATCCCTAAAAAAGGACGCCGCTTTGTTCCAAACCTTCATGGCAATCGAGCATGTTCCCTCCACAACCCGCATGCGCTCAAATAAGGACGCAAGGCTAGGCGGCTTCGGCCTGGGCGGCCTTTTTGCCGTCCCTGCCCCGGGCTTCGCGGCCGGAGTAGGCGCTCGAGAGGTAGCGTTGCAGGAGGATGAACACGAAAAGGAGCACGCCCACGGCGATCTTGGTCCACCAGGAGCTCAACGTGCCCTGGAAGGTGATGAACGTCTGGATAAGCCCCAGGATGAGCACGCCGATGAGGGTGCCTTCCACATAGCCCACGCCGCCGGTCAGCAGGGTGCCGCCGATGACCACAGCCGCGATGACGTCGAGCTCCAGTCCCACGCAGGCCAGCGGATAGCCCGACATGGTGTAGAGCGAATAGACGATGCCGGCCAGGGCGCACAGGGCCCCGTCCAGGGTGAAGATGAGGATCTTGGTCTTGCCCACGGGCAGGCCCATGAGGATGGCCGACTGCTGGTTGCCGCCGATGGCGTAGGCGTTGCGTCCGAACCGGGTGAAATGGGAGAGGAAGACGCCGAGGAGCACCACGGCCACGAACAGGATGGCGATGGAGGGAATCCAGACCTTGCGGGTGAGCTGGAAGCCGAAATCCGTCAGGGCTTCGAAAAAGTCGTGCTTGATGGGAATGGAATTGAGGCTCAGCAAAAAGGCCAGGCCGCGCGCCAGGAACATGCCCACCAGGGTGACCAGGAAGGACGGCAGCTTGAAGAAATGGATCAGACAGCCCATGGCGCAGCCGAACGCCGCCCCGAGGACCAGGCACAGCAAAATGGCCGGCAGGGGATGCATGTTGTAGTCCTGGACCAGGGTGGCGATCAGAACGCCCACGAAGGCCACCACCGAGCCCACGGACAGGTCGATTTCGCCGGAAATGATGACGAAGGTCATGCCCACGGCGATGATGCCCACAAAGGCGTTGTCGATGAACAGGTTCACGAACACGCGCAGGGAGAAGAACCCGGGGTACAGGAACGAACCCGCCGCGTAGATGAGAAAGAACACGGCGATGGTGGCCAGAAGGGGAATGTTTTTCTGATTGAGACGGATTTTCATGACTGCCCGGCCTCCGTTTTGGCCAGGCGGCCGGTGAGGATTTTCCGGAAGGCTTCGGATTGGATGAGAGCCACGCAGATGATGACCAGGGCCTTGAAGACCAGGGTCACTTCCGGGGCGATGCCGCGCGTCAGAATGGTCGTGGTGAGCGTCTGGATGATGAGGGCGCCGATCATGGATCCGGCCACGGTGAACCGGCCGCCCCACATGGTGCCGCCGATGATGACCGCCGCGATGGCGTCAAGCTCCAGGAAGAGCCCGGCGTTGTTGGCGTCGGCCGCCTTGATGTCCGAGCAGATGATAAGCCCGGCGATCCCGGCGCACAGGGCGCAGAACATGTAGGTCGCGATCTTGATGAGCTGGGCCCGGATGCCCATGTACTGGCTGGCCTTGGGGTTGGCGCCCACGGCCTCGATGAAAAGCCCCAGCGCGGTCTTGCGGGTGAGCAGGTAGGTCACGAGCAGCATGACCGCCACTATCACGATGGGCACGGGCAGGCCAAGAAGAAAGCCGCCGCCGATGAACTGGAAGGGTTCGTGGATGAAGACCACGATCTTGCCCTCGGTGATGAGCTGGGCGATGCCGCGTCCGGCCACCATGAGGATCAAGGTGGCGATGATGGGCTGGATGCCCACGTAGGCCACCAGGGCGCCGTTCCACAGTCCGGCCAGGAGCGCCAGGAGAAGCGGCACGCCGATGACCGTGACGAGCGGGGCCATCTCGCCGTATTCGATCACGCCCTTGACGTAGTCCGGCCGGATGATGGTGGCGGCCACGGCCCCCGCAATGGCGATGACCGCGCCCACCGAGAGGTCGATGCCGCCGGTGGCGTAGACCACGGTCATGCCGATGGACACGAGCATGACGGGCGCGCCCCGGTTCAGGATGTCGATCAGGCTGCCGAAGAGCCTGCCGTCCTTGATCTCCAGGTTGAAAAACCCTGGCGTGAAGATCACGTTGAATACGACGATGGCGAAAAGCGCGACCAGGGGCCAGACCAATTTGCCCAGGTTCTCGTTTTTCAGACAAGCCGGGTTGAAACTCATTGCCCCTCCGTCTGCGCGATGGCCTTCATGATGTTGGATTCATTGATGGCTTCCCGGGGCAGCTCGGCCACCTTGACCCTGTCCCGCAGGACGGCCACCCGGCCGGAACATTCGATGACCTCGGCAAGCTCGCTGGAAATGAAGAGCACCGCCATGCCTTCCCGGCTCAAATGCAGGATCAGGTTCTCGATCTCGGCCTTGGCGCCCACGTCGATGCCCCGGGTGGGCTCGTCCAGGATGAGGAAATCCGGATTGGAGGCCAGCCAGCGGGCCACGATCACCTTCTGCTGGTTGCCGCCGGAAAGGTCCCCCACCTTTTGTTCGGGGCTGGAGGTCTTGATGTCCAGGGCCTTGATGTAGCGGTCCACGATCTCTTCCTGCTTTTTCGGAGAGAGCCGCCGGAAGATGCCCGTCCTTGCCTGCAGGGCCAGGACGATGTTCTCGCGCACGGTCAGATCGGCGATGATGCCTTCGGACTTGCGGTCCTCCGGGCACAACGCGAAGCCCAGCGAGATGGCCTTGCGCGGCGAGGTCAGGCGCGCCTCCTGGCCCTTGACGAAAATCCGGCCCTCCTGGGCCTTGTCCACGCCGAAGAGCAGCCGGGCGATTTCCGTCCGGCCCGAGCCCAGAAGGCCGGCCAGGCCGAGCACCTCGCCCTTGTGGATCTCCATGTCGAAGGGCCGGATGGCGCCCCGCCGGCCAAGCCCCTGGACCCGCAGGAAGCATTCCGCATCCACGGCGTCCCCGGCCTCGCCGGCGCCCTTCTCCACGCACTCCACCTCGTCGGCGCTTTTGCCGAGCATCATCTCGATGAGCGCCAGGCGAGGCAGTTCGTCCACGCTTTTGACGCCCACCAGCCGGCCGTTTCGCAGCACGGTGATGACGTCGGAAATGTCGTACACCTGCCCGAGAAAATGGGTCACGAAGACGATGCCGATGCCCTCGCTCTTGAGCTTGCGCAAGACGTCGAAGAGCCGGGCGGTCTCGGCGGCGTCGAGGCTGGAGGTGGGCTCGTCCAGGATGAGGATGCGGGCCTTGACGTCCAGGGCGCGGGTGATGGCGACCAGTTGCTGAATGGCGATGGAATACGAGGAAACGGGCTGGGTGACGTCGATGTCCAGGTCAAGCTTTTTGATGGCCTCGGCGGCGTTGCGGTTGAGCGTCTTCCAGTCGATGGCCCCGAAGCGCATGGGCTGGCGGCCCAGGTAGATATTTTCCGCGACCGAGAGGTTGGGGATGAGGTTGACCTCCTGGTACACCGTGCTGATGCCGATCTTGGGCGCTTCCTCCGGGGAGTCGCACTCGAAGGGCTTGCCGTCGAGGAGCATCTCGCCCCCGTCTTTTTTGTAGAGCCCGGTGATGACCTTGATCAGGGTGGACTTGCCCGCCCCGTTCTGGCCCATCAGCGCGTGAATTTCGCCTTTTTTCAGCGTAAAATCAACATCTTGCAGGGCCTTGACCCCGGGGAAGGTCTTACTTAAGCCGCGTACTTCCAATATGGCGTCCGTGGTGGGCATCGCCTTTCGCTCCGGCCCGGGCTCATGCCCGCGCTTTGCGCGCTCTGTGCGCGTTGTTGCGGTTTCCGGGCCTTATGGGGGGGGAAGCCCGGAAACCGCGTTCATGGGAGACGGCCTGGGCGCGGACGGGCCGCGCCCGGGCCAACAACGCTAGTACTTCCGGTTGGGAAGTTCCTTGGCGGCCACATCAGCCGGGAACACGCCTTCCTTGGTCACGATGCGCTTGGGAAGGGTCTTGCCGGCGGCGAGGTCCTCGACCGCGTCGAAGAGCTGGGGCCCAAGCAGGGGGCTGCATTCCACGGTGCAATTGAGCTTGCCTTCGATCATGGCTTCGAACGCGCCGCGCACGGCGTCAACGGACACGATGATGATGTCCTTGCCGGGCTTCAGGCCGAATTCCTCGATGGCCTGGATGGCGCCGATGGCCATGTCGTCGTTGTGGGCGTAGAGCACGTCGATCTTGTCGCCTTCGGCCTTCAGGAAGGCTTCCATGACTTCCTTGCCCTTGGACCGGGTGAAGTCGCCGCTCTGGGACTTGATGGTCTTGAAGGCGGGATGGCCCTTCATCACTTCTTCAAAGCCGTTCTTGCGGTCGATGGCCGGAGCGGAGCCCACGGTGCCCTGCAGCTCGACCACGTTGATCACGTCGGAGGATTTGTCCGGACGTTTCACCTTGTCGTAGTTGTCGGCCAGCCAGTTGGCGGCGCGGCGGCCTTCCTCGACGAAGTCGGAGCCCATGAAGGTCACCCACAGGGTATCATCCTCGGTGTCCACGGCGCGGTCGGACAGGATGACCGGGATGCCGGCCTTCTTGGCTTCCTTCAAGACCGGGGTCCAGCCGGTCTCGACCACGGGCGAAAAGGCGATGACGTCGACGCCCTGGGCGATGAAATTACGCAGGGCCTTGATCTGGTTTTCCTGCTTCTGCTGGGCGTCGGAGAATTTCAGCTCGATGTTGGGACGCTTTTTGGCCTCGGAGACGATGGACTCCGTGTTGGCCACGCGCCAGGCGCTTTCCGCGCCGATCTGGGAAAAGCCCACCACGATCTTGTCCTTGGCCATGGCGGCCCCGGCCACCAGGAGCGCGGCCACGGTCAGCGCGAAAACCTTCAGCGCCGTTTTCATCACGTGTTTCATACCCCCTCCATCTTCGGTTAAGGTGTAACTGCGTAACGCCTCAGAAATAAGCGTCGCACGGCGTTCCCAATCCACGTGCCGTGAGGCCGCCCGCGCATCGCCTTCCCGGGCCACGAACCCGGGGCGTGGCGATGCGTCTTCCTTTATCAAGGGCAAGGACCGTACCAAGTCCGCGGCGCGAATCGGCCATCCTCGCATCTCAAAGTCAACTGTCTGGAATATTTCAACTTTATTCCGGTATTTTTCTTCGTGAACGATCACGGCGGAGGGCGAGGAAAATCCCAGCGTTTTCGTGAAAAAATAAACCCAATTGTTACGGTATGTTGACCTTTCAACGAAGAACGCGAACGCATTGACCGCAAGGACAAAGTGTGTAATTTTTCCACACAACTGTGAAAGTGTGAACCGCCCCTTCACACCCAACCCGGCCCATGCGGCCGCGACGCCTTCGGGTCCCTATGCGCAAGGAAATACTGATCATCGACGACAACGCCAAGCTCGCCCAAAGCCTGGCCCGCAATTTCGAGCAGCTCGGTTACGAAGCGCATCTGGCCGTGGATTCCGGCGGCGCCTTCCGCATCCTCTCCAGACGGCCCGTGCGCGCCGCCCTTCTCGATATCGTTCTCGGCGACGAGGACGGGCTCGCCGTGCTCGAACGCGTCCTGGAACGCTACCCCGCCCTGCCCGTCATCATGATCACCGGCTTCGGCTCCATCGAGTCCGCCGTGGCCTCGGTGAAGCTCGGGGCCTTCGACTACGCGCAAAAGCCGCTTGATTTCAACAAGCTCCTGAAAATCGTGGAAAACGCCATCAAGCTCACCGAGCTCGAAAAGGAGAATTCCTCCCTGCGGGACCGGATCATGGAGCTTTCCGGCAACATGATCACCCGCAACCCCGAGCTTCTGGCCCTGTGCGAAAAGGCAAAGCGCCTGGCGGCCACGGACATCTCGGTCCTCATCCACGGGGAGAACGGCACGGGCAAGGAGCTTCTGGCCACCCTCATCCACAACGCCTCCACCCGGGCCTCGCGCAAGATGATCACGGTCAACAGCGCCGCCTTTCCCGACAGCCTCCTGGACAACGAGCTTTTCGGCCATGAAAAAGGCGCCTACACCGGCGCGGACACCCGGTTCATCGGCATTTTCGAACGGGCGGAGAAGAGCACCCTCTATCTCGACGAAATCGGCGACATGTCCATGCCCACCCAGGCCAAGATCCTGCGCGCCCTGCAAAACCAGGAAATCCGGCGCATCGGCGGCAACGAGACCATCAAGATCGACGTCAGGCTCATCGCCTCCACCAACCGGGACCTGACGCGGCTCATCGAGGAAAAGCGCTTCCGCCAGGATCTTTACTACCGCCTGAACGCGGCCATCCTGACCCTGCCCCCCTTGCGCGAACGCCGGGACGACATCCCCCTTCTGACGGAGCATTTCCTGGCCCTGTTCTCCCGGGAAAACGCCAAGGACGTGACCGGGGTCTCAAGCGCGGCCATGACCCGGTTCATGGACTACGACTGGCCGGGCAACGTGCGGGAGCTCAAAAACAGCTTGAACTACGCGGCCACCATGGCCCGGACCGAGACCATCCATCTGGAGGACCTGCCCGCCAGCCTTCTGGAGGTCCGTTGCGGCGCCTGCCCGGATTCCGCCCTGGAGGACGCGGAAAAGCGGCTCATCCTGCGCGCCCTCAAGGAGACGGGCTACAACAAGAAAAAGGCCTCGGCCGTCCTCAACATCAGCCGGAAAACGCTCTATAACAAGTTGAAAAAATATGAGATTTCTCAAACGCCCTGACCCGGACGCCAAAGGCCCCCTCCTGCGGATCGAGGACGCGTCCTTCAGCGCGGGCCCGGCCAGGGCCTTGCGCCGGGTGAATCTGGAGATCGAGCGGGCGGAATTCCACGCCGTGGTGGGCGACCACGGCGCGGGCAAGACCTCCCTGGCCAACATCGTGGCCGGACTCGCCAGGCCCCTTTCCGGCCGGATCATCTTTCGCGGCAAAAGCTATTCCCAGTTGACCCTGCGCGAGGCCCGGAAACTCGGCATCGAGCTGGTTTGCCAGGAAACCCACCTCATCGGCTGCCTGACCGTGACGGAAAACCTGCTCATCCCGGACCTCGTGCGCTACGCGCCCTCGTTTTTCAGGCGCAAGGACCGGCGCAAGGAGGTCAGGAACGCGCTTTCGGCCTACGCCTTCGACTTCGGCCCGGACGACCTGGTCCAGGAACTGCCGCCCCCGGACCGGCTCATGCTCTATATCCTGCGCAGCGCCATCAGGAATCCGGCCCTGCTCGTGCTGGACGCCGTGCTGGAGCAGCTGTCCGCCAAGGACCTCGACCGAATGCTGCGGCTTCTGGCCGATCTGAAGGAAAACGGGACCTCCATCCTGTGCCTGGCCCACGGCCTGGACGAAATCCTGACCCTGGCCGACAAGGTCACCATCCTGCGAAACGGCCGGACCATCCTGACCGAGGCCGTGGAAAACGTGGACAAGGTCAACCTCATCAAGCTGTGCTACTGCCAGCTTTCGGAATCGGCCGGCGGCCAGGATCAGCAGGAATTCTACCAGCTTCTGCGCTACAACGAGGCCATCCTCCAGAAGCTGCCCATCAACCTCATCGTCACGGACAACGAGAACCGGCTCAAGATGGTCAACGACAACGGCCGGACCTATTTCAACCTGGGCAGCCGCGACTACCGTTCGCTTTTTGTTGACGATCTGTTCTCCTGCGAGGACGGCAAGGCCCTGGCGCTTATCAAAGACGCCTTCGAGGCCAAGCGCGAGGCGGTCTTCTTCGCCGTGCCCCTGGTCATCGGCGGCCGCCGGACCACGGCGGACATCAAGGCCCTGCCCATCCGCGACGGCGCCTTTTTCATCGGCAACATCCTCATCGTGGAGGACATTTCCAAGCAGGAGTCCCTGCGCCAGCAGCTGACCATGTCCGAAAAGCTGGCCTCGGTGGGCATCCTGGCGGCCGGGGTGGCCCACGAGATCAACAACCCCCTGGAAATCATCTACAACCATTTGAATTACCTGAAATTCAATCTTGAGCGCGGGCAGATCAACGAAACCATCGGCTTCATCGAGGAAGAGCTCGAGGATATCAAGCAGATCGTCAGCAACCTGATCGCCTTTTCCGACCGCTCCCGGGTGGCGGTGGAGGAATTCGACCTGGGGGACCTGATCCGCTCCATCAAGAACCTCTTGAAATTCAACGCAAGGCGGCGGAACATCGCCATCACGTTCACCCCCTCCGAGACGCCTGTCCTGGTGGAGGCGCGAAAGAACGAGATCAAGCAGGTCATTCTGAATCTGTTCAAGAACAGCTTCGAGGCGGCCGGGGATTCCGGCCAGATCCGCATCGCCGTGGACGCGGTCGCATACGCGGGCGTCCCGCTCGCCCGCATCCGGTTCCAGGACGACGGCTGCGGCATCCGGGACGAGAATCCGGACAACGTGTTTTTGCCCTTCTACTCCTCCAAGCTCGGCAAGGAGGCCAACCTGGGACTGGGGCTTTCGGTGAGCTACGGCATCATCAGCAAGTACAACGGCGAGATCAGCGTGCGCAATCTGGAGGAGGCGGGTTGCGAGTTCACCATCCTCCTCCCGGCCGCGCCCGGGACCGGGCTGCCGTCCGGCCGGTCTGTCCCCGGGACCGGCCTCTCGCCCGGCCAGTCCGTCCCCGGAACTGGCCTCTCGCCCGGCCGGTCCGAAGCCCGGACCGACCGCCAAGCCTCCCAGGACGAAGACGAACATGCCTGAAATCATCGTGCCCGCAACCGTGAAGGGCCTCATTTTCGACTGTGACGGCACACTGGCCGATACGCATTTCCTGCACCAGGAAGCCTGGGACGAAACGCTCGCCGCGTACGGCGAAACCTCGCCCCCGCATTTCCTGGACGCCTACAAGGGCGTGCCCACCTGGCGCATTCTGGAAATCTACAACGAGCGTTTCGGAACCCGCCTTCCCGTGGCGGCCGTGGCCGGGGACAAGGAGCGGCGGGTGACGGACCGGCTGAAGCGCTCCCCGGTCATCGAGCCCGTGGCGGCCGTGGCCAGGCGATACAAGGGCGTCCTGCCCATGGCCGTGGCTTCCGGCGGGGTGGGGGTGAACGTGCGCACGACGCTTCGCGCCATCGGCATGGAGGGCTTTTTCGACGCCGTCTTGACGGCGGACGACGTGGAGCGCGGCAAGCCCTTTCCCGACATATTTTTAGAGGCGGCCAGACGCCTCGGCGTGGCGCCTGCGGACTGCATGGTCCTCGAGGACAGCGAACTCGGGGTGGAGGCTGCGCACAGGGCGGGGATGAGGGCGGTAAACGTGTGCGAGATGGGTTGAGGGGAAAGCCTCCGGCGGCCAACGGGCTCCCGCCCTTTGGAAACCCATTCCAAGCAAAACGGCTCAAGCAAGCTTGAGCCGTTTTGTGATCGGTCCTTATGCGCGAAAATAGACTTATTGCCCGTAATAGGCCCCCGGCCCGTGCTTGCGCATATAGTGCTTCTCGATGAGGCTGTCCTTCATCCGCCCGGCCTGGGGATTGACCTGCTCGGTGAAAAGCGCCATTTGGGCCAGCTCCTCCAGAACAGCGCTGTTGTAGACGGCCTTTTCCGCGCTCTTGCCCCAGGTGAAGGGGCCGTGGCAGGCCACCAGGACCATTTCCACTTCCTTGGGCGAAATATGCTTGAACACCTCCAGAATCTGCACCCCCGTCTCGGTCTCGTAATCCCCCTTGATCCGGTCGTCCCGCATGACCGCCGTGCAGGGAACGTCCTGGGCCAGATGGTCCGCGTGGGTGGTGCCGTAGATGGGAATGGGACGTTTGGCTTGCGCCCAGGCCGTGGCGCAGGTCGAATGCGTGTGGACCACCCCGCCGATCCCCTCGAAATGCTTGTAGAGCACGGCGTGGGTGTTGGCGTCGGACGAGGGCCGCAAATCCCCTTCGACCACCTTGAAATCCAGGTCCATGACCACCATGCTCTCGGGGGTGAGCTTCTCGTAGGGCACGCCCGAAGGTTTGATGGCGAAGACGCCCTTGTCCGGGTCGAAGGCGCTGGCGTTGCCGAAGGTGAAGATGGCCAGCTTCAGCGCCGGAATGCGCATGTTGGCCGCGTAGGCCTCTTCGCGGATGCGATCGTAAGCGCCCATTACGCGGCCCCCTTCCCGGTTTCCGCTTCCACGAAAGCCCCGAGCCGCTGGTAGCGGGCGTACAGGCCGTCATAGATCGCGGCCTGCTTGGGGTCCGGGGCGTAGGCCGTGGAAAAGCCGCAGCCCATGGCCTGTTGCGCTTCTTCGATGCTGGGAAAGACCCCGCCCGCCACGGCCGCGAACATGGCCGCCCCAAGGGCCACGGTCTGCTCGGACGCGGCCACCTTGATGGGCATGTTCATGACGTCGGCCAGAATCTGCATGGCCAGGGAGGATTTCTTGGCCACCCCGCCGATGGCGATCACTTCCTTGATGGGCACGCCCTCGGAAATGAAGCGCTCGGCGATGGCCCGGGCGCCGAACGCCGCCGCTTCGACCAGGGCCCGGAAAAACCTCGGCGCGTCCGTTCCGAGATTGAGCCCCATGACCGCGCCCTTGAGCGCCTGGTTGGCGTCCGGGGTGCGCCGTCCGTTCAGCCAGTCGAGCGCCACCGGGGCGGATGCGGACGGGGCGACGCGCGAGGCCGCCTCGCTCAAGGCCGGGATGATGGTCCCATGCAGGGTTTCCCTGATCTTGGCCGCGCTTGCCGCGTCCGCCGCTCCGGTCGCCTCGAGGATGGACAGGGGCCAGGAAAGCATGTCGCGGAACCAGGCGAAGATGTCGCCAAAGGCCGATTGCCCGGCCTCCATGCCGATCATGCCCGGAACGATGGAGCCGTCCACCTGGCCGCAGATGCCCTTGACCAGGATGCCTTCCACCTCCTCGGGCGGCGCGAGCAGCATGTCGCAGGTGGAGGTGCCGATGACCTTGACCAGGGCGTAGGGAACAGCGCCCCCGCCCACCGCGCCCATGTGGGCGTCGAAGGCGCCCACGCCGATGGGCAGGCCCTCAGGGAGCCCCAGGCGCTTCGCCCATTCCGGGCACAAGCCGCCCGCGACCTCCACGGCCGTGACCGTGTCCCGGAAAAGCCGGTCCCGCAGACCGGACAGGAGCGGATCGAGGCCGGTCAGAAAGTCCTCGCCGGGCAGCCCGTCCCAGGACGCGTGCCACATGGCCTTGTGCCCGGCCGAACAGCGGCCGCGCACGATCTTGGCGGCTTCGGTCACGCCGGTCAGGACCGCCGGGATCCAGTCGCAGTGCTCCACCCAGGAGTACGCGGCGGCGCGAACGGCCTCGTCCTCGCGAATGACGTGAAGGATCTTGGACCAGAACCATTCCGAGGAATAGACCCCGCCGGAATACTTGGTGAAATCCTCGCCGCCCCAGTTTTTGGCGTACGCGTTGATCTCGGCGGCCTCGGTCACGGCCGTGTGGTCCTTCCACAAGACGAACATGGCGTTGGGGTTCTCGGCGAATTCCGGCAAAAGGGCCAAGGCCGTTCCCCTGGCGTCCACGGCCACGGGGGTGGAGCCGGTGGTGTCCACGCTTATGGCGGCCACGTTATCCCGCGCGCTTTTGGGCCCCTTGTCCAGCACGTTCCTGATGGTTTGCTCAAGGCCTTCAAGGTAATCGAGCGGATGCTGGCGGAAACGGTTGGCCGCCGGATCGCAGTAGAGCCCCTTGGCCCAGCGCGGATAGTGGAACACGTCCGAGGAAAGCTCCCGGCCGTTTTGCGCGTCGATGAGCACCGCGCGCACGGAATCCGTGCCGTAGTCGAGACCGATGACGAGTGCGCTCATGGCTTTCTCCGTCTTTTGCGGATCAGTTCTTGGACTTGTTGTAGACATCGAAGAACACGGCCAGGAGCAGGACCATGCCCTTGATGGCCTGTTGCCAGTCGATGCCGATGCCCATGATGGACATGCCGTTGTTCATGACGCCCATGACCAGGGCGCCGATGATGGCGCCGATGACCGTGCCCACGCCGCCGGTGGCCGAGGCGCCGCCGATGAAGCAGGCGGCGATGACGTCGAGTTCGAAGCCGGTGCCGGCCTTGGGGGTGGCCACGTTGAGCCTTGCTGCAAAGACCAGTCCGGCCAGGGCGGAAAGAAGCCCCAGGTTGGCGAAGGTCAAAAGGACAAGACGTTTGGTCTTGACGCCCGAAAGCTTGGCGGCCTTCTCGTTGCCGCCGAGCGCGTAGATGCGGCGGCCGGTCACGGTCTGGGTGGTGATGAAGGCGTAGATCACGGTCAGGGCGAACAGGATGATGAGCACGTTGGGCAGGCCCTTGTAGGAGGCCAGAAGCCAGCAGATAAAGAGCACGGCGGCGCAGATTCCGGCGTTTCGCAACAGGAACACCCCGAACGGCGGCACGTCGAACCCGTATTCGATGCGCTTGCGCCGGGCCCGGATGTCAAAGAAGATGACGGCGGCCAGGAAAAGAACCGCGATCAGCATGGTGGTCAGGTGAAATTCGCCGTTGCCCAGGAAATCCGGGATGAAGCCGGAGCTGATCATCTGGAATTCCTTGGGAAAGGGGCCGACCGAGAGGCCCTGGAGCATGACCAGGGTAAGGCCCCTGAAGACCAGCATGCCCGCCAGGGTGACGATGAACGAAGGAATTTTGATGTAGGCCACCCAGAAGCCCTGCCAGGCGCCGATGAGGGCGCCGAGGATGAGACAGGCGATCACGGTGACGGCGGCGTTGACGTGGTATTGAACCATCATGACGGCGGCCGTGGAGCCGATGAAGGCGCAGATGGAGCCCACGGACAGATCGATATGCCCGGCCACGATGACCAGCAGCATGCCGATGGCCATGATGAGGATGTAGCTGTTTTGCAGGACGAGATTGGTGATGTTGAGCGGTTTGAGCAAAATGCCCTGGGTGATGATCTCGAAAAAGAGCATGATCACGATCAGCGCGATGAGCATGCCGTACTGGCGGACGTTGGCTTTGAACGCTTTGATGATGCTGGACATGGTAAGGGC
This sequence comes from uncultured Desulfovibrionaceae bacterium, assembly GCA_937934715.1. GTDB lineage: Bacteria > Desulfobacterota > Desulfovibrionia > Desulfovibrionales > Desulfovibrionaceae > CALGYO01. Next base: position 17,452 of record CALGYO010000115.1, read on the forward strand.
TCCTCGCTTCTACAGAATGTACCGCATGATTTTTTCCTGGGACGCCTCCGCGGCGTTCAACTCGCCCGCGACCTTTCCTTCGCTCATCACGTAGATTCGGTCGCACAGGCCCAGGATTTCAGGCAATTCCGAAGAGATGACGATGACGCCCTTGCCCTCTTCGGCCAGCTTGTTGATGATGACGTAGATTTCATACTTGGCGCCCACGTCGATGCCCCGGGTGGGCTCGTCCAGAATGAGAATGTCGGGACCGGCGAACAGCCATTTGCTGAGCACCACCTTCTGCTGGTTGCCGCCGGAAAGATTGACCGTCTTCTGGAGGATATTGGAGCACTTGATGTTGAACTTGCCCCGGTATTCGTTGGCCAGGTGGATTTCCTTGTTCTGGTCGATGATGTGGCTGTTTGACACCTCTTCCAGATTGACCAGGGTGATGTTGTTCTTGACGTCCTCGTCCAGCACCAGCCCGTAGGTCTTGCGGTCCTCGGTCACGTAGGCGAGCCCGGCGTCGATGGCCTTGTTGACCGTGGACAGATCGGCCTGGGCGCCCCGGATGAAGGCCTGGCCCGTGATGTCGCGGCCGTAGGACTGGCCGAACAGGCTCATGGCCAGCTCCGTGCGCCCGGAGCCCATGAGCCCGGCGATGCCGAGCACCTCGCCCCGCCTGAGGGTCAGGTTGGCCTTGTCCACCACGGTGCGGTTCTCGTGCAGGGGGTGGCGTACGGTCCAGTCGCGGACCTCCAGGATGACCTCGCCGATCTTGGCGCCGCGCCTGGGGAAGCGGTTGGTCAGGTCGCGGCCCACCATGCCCCGTATGATCTGGTCCTCGTTGATTTCGCCGGTCGTGCAGTCGAGGGTCTCGATGGTCTTGCCGTCGCGCAGGATGGTGATGGAATCGGCTACCCGCTCCACCTCGTTGAGCTTGTGGGAGATGAGAATCGATGAAATCCCCTGCTCCTTGAACCGCAGCAGCAGTTTGAGGAGCTTGTCGGAATCGTTCTCGTTGAGCGTGGCCGTGGGTTCGTCCAGAATGAGGAGCTGGACCTCCTTGGAAAGGGCCTTGGCGATTTCCACAAGCTGCTGTTTGCCCACGCCGATGTCGGTGACGAGGGTGTTCGGGGATTCGGAGAGCCCCACGGTCTCGAGGAGTTTTTGCGCCTCGGCCCGGGTCTTGCCCCAGTCGATGACCCCGAAGGAATGGCGTTCGTTGCCGAGAAAAATGTTTTCCGCGATGGACAGAAAGGGAATGAGCGCCAGTTCCTGGTGGATGATGACGATGCCCGCCTTCTCGCTGTCGGCGATCTCCCGGAACCGGCATTCCTTGCCCTGGTAGATGATCTGCCCCTCGTAGTCGCCGTGGGGGTAGATGCCGCTTAAGACCTTCATGAGGGTGGACTTGCCCGCGCCGTTTTCCCCGACCAGGGCGTGAATCTCCCCCTGGCGCACGTCGAAATTGACGTTGTCCAGCGCCTTGACCCCTGGGAAGGTCTTGGTGATGCCGCGCATGCTCAAAATTACGTCGGACATATCCCTGCCTTGCTCCCGGCGGCGAAAGCCCCATCGGGTTTGCGGCCGCCTGTTTTCCGGCCCGGGGGCGTCCCGGGGCGGTTGGGCGTAGCGTGCGGAACCGGGACGCGCCCGGCCGCCGGGCCTGTGGTCCGGGAGGCCGGGGCTGGCCCCGGCCTCCCGAAAAGCCCGTACGCCAGGCGTTAGTTGGTGATCTGATCCTTCTTGTAGTAGCCGCCCTTGACCAGCACGTCTTCCCAATTGCCCTTGTCCACGCTGATGGGCACGAGCAGGTAGGAAGGCACGACCTTCACGCCGTTGTCATAGGTCTTTTCGTCGTTGACCGGGGGCTTCTCGCCCTTGACCATGGCGTCCACCATCTGGGCGGCGATCTTGGCCAGTTCGCGGGTGTCCTTGAACACGGTCTGGGTCTGTTCGCCGGCCACGATGGACTTGACGGACGGAATCTCGGCGTCCTGACCGGTCACCACGGGCATGGGCTGTTTGGGGGTGCCGTAGCCGACGCCCTTCAGGGAGGAGAGCACGCCGATGGAGATGCCGTCATAGGGGGAGAGCACGGCGTCCAGACGCTCGGTGGGGTAGTAGGCGCTCAAGAGGTTGTCCATGCGGGCCTGGGCGGTGGCGCCGTCCCAACGCAGGGTGGAGACCTTGTCCATGCCCATCTGGCCGCTGCGCACCACCAGCTTGCCGCTGTCGATGTAGGGCTTAAGCACGCTCATGGCGCCGTTGTAGAAGAAGTAGGCGTTGTTGTCGTCCGGGGAGCCGCCGAACAGCTCGATGTTGAAGGGACCCTTGCCTTCCTTCAGGCCCAGGGCCTTCTCGATGTACTGGCCCTGCAGAACGCCGACCTTGAAGTTGTCGAAGGTGGCGTAGTAGTCCACGTTGGGGGTCTTTTTGATGAGGCGGTCATAGGCGATGACCGGAATCTTCATGTCCTTGGCCTTCTGCAGCACGTCGGACAGGGTTTCGCCGTCGATGGAGGCGATGACCAGCACGTCGTCGCCCTTCACGATCATGTTCTCGATCTGGGCCAGCTGGTTCTCGATCACGTCCTCGGCGTACTGCAGGTCGGTGTCGTAACCCATTTCCTCAAGGTATTTGACCATGTTGTTGCCGTCGTCGATCCAGCGCTGGGACGACTTGGTGGGCATGGCGATGCCGATGGTCTTTTTGGCGGCCTGGGCGGCGCCGCCCACGCACAGGGACAAAGCCAGAAACATGGTGAGCGAGCACAGCAAACGTCCTGCTTTCATTGCGCATTCTCCTCTTGAAAATGGCGTTTCACGTTTCCCGGCCGGACAACCCGGCCGGAAGGCTGTTCCTTTTTCGCGCGGGCTTGGCTAGAGCTTGCCCCCCAGCGCGTAATACACGGCGTTCGTGCGAAGTTCCTTGCGGAACTCGGTCACGGTCGTATCCTTGCCGATGACCAGGGCCTCGATGCCCGTCATCTCGGCGTAGTCCAGAAGATGTTCCACGGTCACGGCCTGGCTGTAGCCCGAATGGTGGGCGCCGCCCGCGTAGATCCAGGCCGTGGCGGCGGTTGCCAGATCGGGGCGCGGAATCCACAGGGCCTGGGCCACGGGGAGATTGGGCAGCGCATGCTCGGATTTCACGGCGTCCACCTCGTTTATGACCATGCGGAAGCGGTTGCCCATGTCCACGATGGTGGCGTTTAACGCCGGGCCTTCCTTGGCGTTGAAGACCAGCCGGGCGGGATCGCCCTTGCCGCCGATGGACAGGGGATGGATTTCCAGCCGGGGCTTTTCCGCGGCGATGGAGGGGCAGACCTCCAGCATGTGGGCGCCCAGCGCCAGGGCCTGGCCGTTTTCGGGCAGATGGTAGGTGTAGTCCTCCATGAAGGAGGTTCCGCCGGGCCGTCCGGCGCCCATGACCTTCATCGTGCGCACCAGGGCGGCGGTCTTCCAGTCGCCTTCCGCGCCGAAGCCGTAGCCGTCGTTCATGAGGCGCTGGCAGGCGAGCCCGGGGAGCTGGCTTATGCCATGCAGGTCCTCGAAGGTGGTGGTGAAGGCCTTGAAGCCGCCGTCCTCCAGGAACCCGCGCAGGCCGATTTCGATGCGGGCGGCTTCGCGAAGCACGGTGTAGCTCTTGGTCTGCTTGAGTTCAGGCGCCACCTGGTATTCGTCCATGTACCGGGAGACCAGCTTGTCGATGGCGTCGTCCCCGGCCTGGGCCACCCGGGCCGCCAGGTCCCCCACGCCGAAGCCGTGGACCTCGTAGCCGAACTGGATCTGGGCCTCCACCTTGTCGCCCTCGGTCACGGCCACGTCGCGCATGTTGTCGCCGAAGCGGGCCACCTTGCCGCCGCGCATGTCGGCCAGGGCCAGGGCGGCGCGGGCCCAGGCGTCGATCCCGGCGTGAACCGCGGGTTCGCTCCAGTGACCGGCCACGACCTTTCGCGCGATGCGAAGCCTGGCGCCGATGAAGCCGAATTCCCTGTCCCCGTGGGCGGACTGGTTGAGATTCATGAAATCCATGTCAATGGCGCCCCAGGGAATCTCGCGATTGAACTGTGTGTGCAGATGCAGCAGGGGCTTGGTCAGGGAGGAGAGTCCGGCGATCCACATCTTGGCCGGAGAAAAGGTGTGCATCCAGGCGATGACGCCCGCGCAGGCCGGGCTGGCGCTGGCATCAAGGCACACGCGGCCTATTTCCGAGGCGGTCTTGGCCACGGGCTTCACGACGATCTTCACCGGCAGTCCGGCCTCGGCATTGAGCGCGGCGACGATTTTTCCCGCGTTTTCAGCCACCTGCTCCAGGGTCTTGGGCCCATAGAGATGCTGGCTGCCGGTAACGAACCATAATTCATACTGATCGAATGAGATCATGATTTTCTTCCTCTCTCCCGCGCGCTGAGGCTGTGTGTTTGAACGGAGCGCCTCCCCCCCCTGGCGGTCCGCAGCCGGGCCCGGCCCGGCTTACGTTAACGATAACGAGAACGATAACGCCAGCCCTAGCCGGTTCACAGGCCCGTGTCAACGGGATGCGTTTTTTTTCCCGCCCCCTCGCCCGGATTTCCTCGCGTCTCCTCAAAAAGAACATATTCTTTCGCGCGGTTGTAACAATCGTTCCGCGCCGGATTTTTCTCCTTGCCTTTCTGAAAAAACCACATATCGTTAACGTTAACGAATTTGTAAAACAACCCAGTATTGCCGGAACCGGCCAAAACGATTACACATCCCCCGTTTTCCGCTCCGCGGGGATTCCCGGGCCGGATGCGGAAAAACCGGCCCATATCGTCAAGGAGCCTCCCCGGACATGTACCCCAACGCGCCCAGATCAAAAGTCACCATCAAAGACGTGGCGCGCGCCTGCGGCGTTTCCACACAGACCATTTCCCGGGTGCTCAACAACCGCTCCGACGTCTCCCCGGCCACCCGGGAGAAGATCCTGGCCGTCATCGACCAGATGGCCTACCAGCCGAGCGCCCTGGCCAGGGGTCTGCGCCAGCCCAGCAACACCCTCGGGGTCATCATCGCGGGGCTCAAATACAAGGGCATCTCCACCACGCTCAAGGGCATCGCCCAGGCGTCCGAAGCGAGAGGATTCGCGCTCATCCTGAAGGAGCTGCCCACCTTCGGCCCCATGGACATGAGCCCCTTGATCCAGTCGCTCATGGCCCATCAGGTCCAGGGCATCATCTACGCCGCCCCGGAAGTGGGGGAAAACTGGTTGTCCGCCCGGCGCGCCCTGACCCGCAACGCCCCGCCCATGGTCTTCCTGAAAGGCAATCCCTCGGCCGCGCCCATGACCATTTCCATCGACAATTTCGCCGGCGGCTACATGCTGACCAAACGTCTCATCGAACTGGGCTACCGGCATATCGCCCATATCTGCGGGCCGCTCGAGTGGTGGGAATCGCGGGAGCGCAGGCGGGGCTGGCAGGAAGCCCTGCGCGACGCCGGACGCGACGTTCCGGAGGAAGCCTGCCTGGAAGGAGACTGGTCCCCGGCAGGGGGGCTCGACCGCTATGACCGCCTGAAAAGTCTCTACCCGGCCATGGACGCCGTGTTCGCGGGCAACGACCAGATGGCCCTCGGGGTGTTGCACGGCGCCTGGAGGGACGGGGTGAACGTTCCCGAAGCCCTCGGCGTGGCGGGATTCGACGATCTGTCCGAGGCGGCCTTCTTCACCCCGGCCCTGACCACGGTGCGCCAGGATTTCCACAAGCCCGGCGAACTGGCCGTGCGCAAGCTCATGGTTCTGGCCGGGCTTTGCGAGAACGATCCCGAGGTCGAGCCTTCGGCCATAATCCTGGAGCCCTCCCTGGTGGAGCGCGCCTCCACCGCGAAAACCGGCTGAAGCATTCCCGCCCGGATCACGCGGCCCCGCTCCCGCCCGGCGGACAGGCCGCCCCCTCTTGCCGCCCCACGTTCCTGTCCGGGCCGCCGCCCCGCTTTCGCCGCCCCGTCCCAGGGCCCCCTTTCCTGGAACGGCGGTTTCGCGCCCTTGACTGAAGGCGAAAAGTCGTTATCATGCAAACGAATAATCCGCTGGCAAGGAGCGCTCATGACGGATGAAACCGGGACGTACGACATCGCCGCATCGGCCCCCATGCTGATCAAGCGTTGCGGCAAGCTCATCTCGCAAACCGTCAACAAGACCCTGGCGGACGCCGGATACGCCGTCACCGGCTCCCAGTGGGCCATCCTGACCCTCCTGCGTCATGAGGACGGCGTGACCCAGCAGGAGTTGGCCGATCGCAACAGCGCCAGCAAGGTCACGGCCTTCCGGCTCATCGAACGGCTGGAGGAGCTGGGATTCGTGCGGCGCGAGCCCGATGCGCGCGACGGACGCTGCAAGCGCGTCTTCCTCACCCCCGAGGGGGAGGGATTGCTTCGGGAGTTGACGCCGCTGGTCAAGGAGAACGCGGCCCGGCTGACCCGGGACATCGGGGAGGCGGAGTTCGCCGCCATGATGGACGCGTTGCGCAAGATCGAAGAAAACGCCTTGCGCTTTCTGGAGTGAAAGAAACGGCGGCCTAGCCGCCCATCAGGAGAAACCGGATTTATGCCGAAACCGGCTCATAAGCTTGTCTATCCGGCGGTGGTCTCGTTCGGGATGGCGCTCGCCATGTCGGGCTTCATGTCTTTCGCCATGACCCTCGTCCATGCGGACGGAGGCTCTTTTGGCGACGCCCTGCGAGCCTGGCCCGCGGCATGGGGCCATGCCTTTCCCCTGGCCTGGCCCATGGCCTTCATCCTGGTCCTGGCCCTGCTGCCCCGCCTTTTGCGTCTGGCGGCCTGGATCGACGACCGTGCCCACAAGGTCTGAACCTCAACGCCCTGAAACAATGGCCTGCATAAAGGAATCGCGATGCATCATTACGCAATCACGGTAAAGGAAAACGGAACCCAACGGGAAGACGCGAAAACGCTCGTCTTCGAAACGGACCTGCATGACGATCTTTTCGCCATCATGGAGAAAATGCGCGCCGGGAACGTCGCCCCCGAGGAGGATATCCCCGGGCTGGCCCTGGGACTCAAGCTCTTCGGCGGCGCGCTCAAAAAGCGCGCGGACCATCCGGCCTTCGCCGCCCTGGGTCCGCATTTCGGCGCATTCATGAAGGCGCTCAAAAAAACCAGCTGACGCCGCCGGATCCGGCCCTCCTCTCGCCCCCGCGAAAAGGCGCCTGTGCGCCACCCTCCGGCGCCTCCGCTCATTCATGAAGCGGGGAAAAATCCAACCCGAACCGCCGCATGATTCCTTGAGAGCCTGTATCCGACTCTCGCTTATCATCCTAACCAATTACAATATTACTGGATTCTAAAGGGCGAAAGCCCTTTGGCCGCCGAAGGCCGCCATGCCAACCAATCGAGCAGCGTCTCCAACCCGGTCTTCAAGAGCGTCCGACGGTCCGCCTCTGAACGCCTCGGGCCACCGCCGAAAGACCGGGCACGGCGCTTTTCGAATACGACAAGGCCCCGCGCGGCGTTCCGGCGAGGCCTTGTCCGTTGTGCGCGTCTTGCGCGGGAACCTTCCATGCGGCCGGACCTTCCGGCCTTGCCGCCTCGCGTCTCGTCCACAAAACGGGCGGATGCGAATTTTGAGGACGTTATACGAATGATAACATCTTTTCCTTGAAAAACAGCGGGATGTTTTTCAAAGACGCGACGCTAGTCTTGCCTGGCCGCCCACAGGGCCGCGCCCAGGGCGCCGTTCATGTCCGGATCGGGCGGAGTGAGCAGCTCCTCACCCGGCGCGGCCGAGAGCGCCTTGGCCAGGAGCTCCCGCACGCAGGGGTTGTTGGCCACGCCTCCGGCGAAAACCAGGGGAAAGGCCAGCCCCACCCGGTTCAGCATGTTCACCGTGCGCTTGACGATGGCATCGTGCAGGCCAAGGGCGATGTTTTGCGGCTTCACCCCCCTGGCCATGAGCGAGGTGGCCTCTGTCTCGGCGAAGACCGTGCACATGCTGTTGATGACCGGGGCCTCGTCCCCTTCCAGGGCGTAATTCCCGAATTCCTCCACCGGGATCTGGAAGACCCCGGCCGTGTACTCCAGGAATTTGCCGGTTCCGGCGGCGCAACGGTCGTTCATCTCGAACTTGAGCGCCTTGCCGCCGCCGGACAGGGCGATGGCCTTGGTATCCTGACCGCCGATGTCGAGCACGGTGCGGGCCTGGGGAAACCGCGCGTACGCCCCCAGGGCGTGGGCCTTGATCTCGGTGATTCGCTCCACCGTGACAGGGAGCCCCAGCTCCCCGGCCAGCCCGGCCGCCAACTCCCGGCCGTAGCCCGTGGCCGCCATGCGGCTTATGCGCTGGCCGGAAAGAAGCGTCCGGCACTGGCGCAGGGGATCGAAGGTCGTGGGCAGACGGCGGCTTACGACCATCTCGCCGTCCTCCAAAAGCACGAGCTCGATGGACCGCGAGCCGATGTCGATGCCCGCGCTGCGTTCGCCGCCCATTATTCCAGGGTCTCGATGAAGGCCTGAACGCGGGTTTTGAGCTGCTCCACGTCCTCCATGCCGTAGTCGGTCTCGATGGCCAGCATGGGAACGCCCGCGGCGGCCAGCGCCTTGTCCACCTTGAAGGTCTCATGGGCGTAGGGCTGGCAGAAAAGCAGCGAATAGTGGATGACGCCCTGGGCCTTCACGTCCCTGGCGAGCGCGGTCACGTTGTCCAGGCGCTCGTCGTTGGGCGTGAAGCAGGCGCAGTCGATCCGCATGTACCGGTCCGTCAGGGCGTCCACGAGTTCGTCCATGGTCGTCGCCTTGGCCACGGCTTCCTCGTCGACCAGGTCGCGGGTGTTGCGGGTCCCGATGCAGGACTCCTCGCCCACGATCACGGCGCCGGCGCTTTCGATCACGTAGGGCAGCTTCCAGTTGGGCACGGCCATGGGGCACCCGGCCAGCATGAGCCTGGGCGTTCCCTTGGGCGCCACGCCCTCGCCCGTTGCGATGCGTTTTTCGATCTCGTCGCACAGCTCGTTGATCTTGGCGGTGAAGCGCACGGGATCGTCGTAGAAGCTGATCTGATTGATGAGCAGGGCGTCCCGGCCGGAGATGGGGGCCGGATCGGCCGCGCGCAAGGCGGTCAGGCGCTGCAGGGCCTTGCGCTTGGCGTTGACGATCCCGATGCCGCGTTTGAGTTCCTCGACGCCGATGGTTTTGCCGGTGAGCGTTTCAAGCTCGGCCTTGTACCGGAGGATCTCCGATTTGAAGAGATCGCGGTCGCTGGCGTTTTTGCATTGCGGCACTTCCATGACGTACATGTTCACGTATTCGCCAAAGGCCTCGTAGGCTTTTTTCTTGCCGTCGCAGGTGGTCTCCCCGACGATCATGTCGCAGCTTTCCGTGAAGGGGCAGATCTTGGCCAGCTTGAAGCCCACGAAGGATTTGATGAGCGCGCAGGTGTTGCGGGGGACGATCCGCTCAGCCGCTTCCTTGCCCGCGTCCGCTCCGGCGCACAATCCCACGTGCACGGCGTCCGCGGCCAGCGTCAGCTCCTCGGGCACGAAGACGCAGAAGCTGCCCACCACCTTGCGGCCCTGGGCCTTGGCGTCCTGGATCTCCTTGATGCGCAGGCCATGGACCTCCGAGAGCACGAAGTCCAGGTATTCCGCGCCCTGGAGCCGTCCCTGCTGGGACATGTAGATGTCGCCGTAGAATTTGCCCAGCACCTCAAGCAGGGCGTCGTGCGCGGGTACGTCCAGATCCAGTTTCTCCCACATTTCCTTGTACGCGGCATTGGACATGCGAATCTCCTTGATTGACGATGGTGATAAGAAATCAATGGGTCCCTGTAGCAGGATGCGCCCGCGAAAACGAATAGATTAGACAAATCGAAGGATACATTCTCAATCAACAATCATGATCCAAACCAGGCGGGGAGGACGACGCTTTCCTCAGAGAAAACGATCAGGGCGGCGGGACGCGGGACGGCGGCCCACGCCGCCATGCCGAAGGCCGGGTTCAACGCGCCGGGGGCCATAGCCGCCCAGCTTTGCGAGAGCTTCGCGCTCGACGCGCAAAGCGCCGAGCACGACGGCTCGCCGGACATCCCCTTTCTTTTCGACGTACGGGAAGCGGAGCCTTTCGCATACGAGCGCCCCCCGCAGCGCGCTCCCCGGGGGCCAGGCCGCACGCTTTTTGCGGCCCCATACGTCAACGGAACAGTCTTTCAGCGTCCGGCGCCGCCACGCTTTTCAAGTAGCCGAGCGCGTCGGAGCTCAGCCCTTTTCCAAGGCGCCAGTCCGTTTCCTTGTCCGCCTCGAACCAGGCGAACCCGGCGGCTTGCCAGGCAATAAGCGTCCCGATCATGTCCTTGACCCAGGCGCTCTTGTCCCCGCCGCTTTCGGCGCAGGCCGTCTCGAACACGAAAAACGGCTTCTCCGGGGACAATGCCCGCATCCGCCTGAAGGCCGCGCCGAACAGTTCGGGAAAGGACCTGAAAACGCTGGTCCATCCGTGTTCGGCCAAGGTCATGGATGCGCCGAAATTATAGCCGTCCAGTCCCAGGATATCCACGTAGGCGTCGCCGGGATAATAGGCCGAAAGCGCGTTCCAGGGCTCGTCGGGCCGGGATTCCGCGTTGGGGCAAAAAGCGAATCGCACGTTGTTCGCCCCGGCCCGGCGAAAGAGATCGGCCACCCGGCGGAAGAGTTTCTTGTACAATGCGGGGCTGCCTGGACCGTATTCCTTTTTTGCGCTCCCCCAATGGTAGCGATCAAGGTTCATTTCATGGGCGAAACGCAGGATGAGGGGCTTGCCGAAGGCCTTGGCCCGGGCGGCGAAATCCAGAATGTAGGCGTCGTATTCCCCGTCGAGAATGGCCCGGCCGGGAATGGCCGCCTCCTTTCCGGCGCGAATCGTCATGGGCTCCCAGGTGAGGACGGGCGTCGCGCCGAAGGCGTCCACGGCCGCCAGCGCCTTTTCCGGAAAATTCCGGTCCTTGGGGTCATCCGGCCATTGCAGGAAGAAAACCACCACCGCCGGGCGAAACCCCATGTCCCGGGCGGTCTTCTCCAGGCTCGCCGGGCTCGGCAATCCGTCGACGGCCGCTCCCAGCGCCAGGCGATCCCCGGCGCGGGCCGTCGAGACAAGCGGCAAAAGCATGAGGAGCAGGACGGCGGTTTTCATGACTCGCCGCCCACCACGGGATGGTTGAAATACAGCGCAAAGCTCATGATGCAGAAATGGTACAGGCACCACATGGCGTTGACGGACAGGGCCAGGACGTTGGCGCCTTCGTAATAGATCCTGTTGGCCGCCCAGATGCAGGCGGTGAACGCGGCGAGCGCCGGAATGATCTGCGGCCAGAGGCTGTGCAAGGACAAGGACAGGCTTTTTCCCTTGGGCGTCACGCCGAACGTTCCCCGCACGCCCAGGATGCCCAGCAGCGAGGCCCGCATATAGACCGGAAACGTGACCGCCTGCAGGATGATTCCCAGAGCCAGCTCCCTGATGCGGTATTTGCGCTGGGTCATGGTGAAGAGAAAAAGGGTGGCGGTCAGAATGATATAGGGGAAGAAGAAAAGGAAATAGATCTCCGGCTTGGCGAAATAGCTCGGCGTGTTGAAAAAGATGTAGGCCATGGGACTGACGATCATGACGCACATGACCCAGCCCACGAAATAGTGCGTTCCTGAGAGAAAATACTCCCACCATTTGGCGGGGGGAAGCCTGCGCGGGTTTCGCAGGAACATGCCGAGAATCTGGCGGTACAGCCCCACCGTGCCAAGCGCCCAGCGGAACTGCTGCTTGAAATAGCCGCCGAGATCCTCCGGTCCGAGGCCGAAGGCGCAGACCTTGTTGAGGTAGGCCGAATGCCAGCCGTTGGAGTGGAATTTGAGCGAGGTGGCGAAGTCCTCGGTGACCGAACTTTCGTCGAAGCCTCCCACGGAAACCAGGGCCTCGCGCCGGAAAATGACGTTGGTCCCGCAGCAGAACATGGCGTCCTGCAGGCTTTTGCCCTCGCAGATGTACTCGTAGAACACGGCCTGCTGCAATCCGGCCGCCTTGGCCACCCGGTTGGTTTCGAAATTGGTGTAATACTGGGGCGTCTGGATGAAGGCCATGGCCGGATTCCCTTCCATGAACGCCACCAGGGGCTCGACGAAATCCGGCAGGGGATTCTGGTCCGCGTCGAACACGATGATGTATTTTTCGTCACGCGCCCCTTCCATGTCCGAAAAATCCGTGAATTCGAAGCCGGGCCGTTGGCGGCCCTCAAGGAACTCCAGGAAATCGTTTATCATTCCCGCCTTGGCCCCGCGCCATGCCCGCCTGAAAAGCCCGATGCCGATATATTGGCACAGGGAGTCCACGTCCGCGCGGTATTTGGCCATGGCCTCGGCGTCCTGCCCGGGCAGGCCGTAGCGGGTGTCGTCCAGGAAATAGATGCGCTTGTTGGGGTAGGTCAGGTTGTAGAAGCAGGTCAGCGTGTCTTCCAGCACGTCCAGGGGTTCCCTGAAGGAGGAGACGATGATGGCGACGGGAGGATAGGACGCAAGCTCCGGGACGTTGTCCACGGATATCCGGGGCCCGGCCTGCCTGGAAATGACCATACGCAGGTTCAGAAAATAGCCGAAGGCGTGGAGCATGGTGAACACCTCGGCCAGCAACAAGAAAAAGGCCAGAAGCTTCTCGTACCACAGATAGTCGGCGGTCAGGAAAAGCGCGGTCCTGACCGTCAGGTAGGCGAAGACGGAAAGCATGGCCAGGGCGAGAACGTTTGAAAGAACGGTTCTCACGACGGCTCCCCGCCCTGCGTTTTGCTGTTCGCCGGATGCTGCGCGCATGAATGCTCCATACCATCGGTCCCGGGGAAACGCCCGCTAGAACCGGTACATGAAATTGAGCCAGGCCCCGGTGGCGTCCCAGTTCTGGGAACGGTGCAACAGTCCTTTGGCGTCAAGGGCGAAATGGTCGTTCATATCGAAATGGTACTCCGCTTCGACTCTGGCGAACGGATTCTCGTCCGTGTCCGTTCCTCCCGCGAGACGAACGCCGTAGTAATGCTGGCGGGCGCCGCAGAAAAAATCCCGCGACAGGTCATGCCGCCATTGCAGGGCGGCGGAGCCGAAGAAATAATCCTGCGGCGTCCAATAGGGATGCGTGATGCCGGTCAGGACGTCATCCTGGTATATGAAATCGGTCAATTCGCGGGTTTGCCGGTACTCGCCGGTCAAGACCAGCTTGAGGAGGGTCGGATGTTCCAGAATGGTCACGCCCAGGTCCGTCTTGAGGTGAATCTGTTCATTGCCGTCGCTGTACCAGCGTAGCGCGCAGCGCCCGGACAGTTCCAGGCGCCGCGTCAGGGGCGCATACAAATCCGCGAACAAGGCGTTGGCCATGATGGCGTCGAACAGGGCGACGTCGTTGTAGATTTCTTCCGTGCGCTCAAAGCCGCCCCCCAACCGGGCATGCCCGGAAAGATCGGCCTCCAGGCGGAAGAGCCCCATGACGCGTCCGCCCAGGCGGGGATCGGCGTAGATCTTGTTCGTGAACGAGGCGTCCGTCCTGAAATATTCGTTGATCCGGCCGCCAAGCCCCAGGGTCTGCCCCTGGGCCAGATATGTCCCCGCCCTGGAAGGCATCCCCACCGGCTTGCTCGCCGAGGCGGCGTCGATGGTCTGTGTGGAGCTTCCCGTGGATTCACTCGGCGCCTTGGGGCTTTCGATGTAAAGATGCTGCGCCAACGAGGCGTAAAACCTTCCTTTTTGAAGAGGCCAGGTCAGTTCCGCATCGATGCGTTGCCGGGTGATCTGGGAGAGCCTGCCCTGTTTTCCGTTTTCATCCCAAACGCTGTAGCCGGTGCGCAGTTCCGGAGCGGCTCCGGCCTCGACCCGCGAGAGAGCCGTGGAGGCCAGCGCGTGCAAAGGATCGATCCCAAGCAGCCTGGCGTAGGTCTTGGCCGCCTCGTCGGGCAGGCCCAGGGCGCACTCGGCCTGGGCCTTATCGAAAAGCGCCTCCTGATTGCCGGGCTGGAATTCCAGGAGCTTCTCATTGGCCTTGCGGGCGGCGGCGAAACGGCGGGCGTAACCCAGAGACTTGGCCCTGTGTTCCATGACGGCGGCCTTGGCGATCTCGCAGTCCGGGGCGATACGCGCCAGAGCCTGCCGCGCGGCGGCGGCCCGCTCCCCGGAAAGTTTGTCCCCGGCGGCCGCAAACGCGTCGGCCACCTCCTGGCAGGCCGGATAGATCGCGCCGCGCCCGGCCTCGCCGAGAAGCCGGGCGATGGCTTTCCCGAGGCCGGCGTCCGGGAGGGCGGCCGCCAGGGATTCCAGGGTTTCCAGGGCGGCCGGGTCGATGCGGCGGGCGGCCATGCGCCCATAGGCCGCGTCCGCCTGTTCCGGCATCTTGCCCCACATGGCCGTCCGGGCCATCTCCTTCACGGGAACCGGATCCTCCGGCCGCGTCGCCGACAACCGTTCGTAGGCGTCGAGCGCCTCCTGGTAGCGCTTGGCGTAGGCCAGAATGCGGGCCCGGGTCAGCGCTATTTTGGAGGCGCCCGGGAACTCGCCCGCCAGCTCGTCCACAACGGCCAGGGCCTGGTCGTACGCCCCCGCCGAGGCCAGGGCCTCCGTCAGCGACATTTTCGCCGGAAAATACCGGGGGTCCCTTTCCAGGGCCGCCCGGTACAGGGCGATGGCCGCCGGAAGATCCCCCTGCCGGGCGAACAGATCGCCGTAGGCGGCCAGATCCCGGGCGCCCCGGGGCCCTTTTTGCGCCAGATCGCGCAGGACGCCCGCCAAGGCTTCCCCGCTTCGTCCCTGCGCCTTTTCCAGAAGATACCGCCCCTCGGGCGTATCCGGCCTTTGGTCCAGGGCGCGCGCCAGGACGGTTCGCGCCTCTTCGACCCTGCCCATGCGCAGCAACAGCTCGCCCAGGCGGACAAGATCGTCGGGGCCCGCCTGCGGATCGTCCGCCAGCTGACGGGCGTCGGCCAGGGCCTCATCCAGCCGTCCGGCGTCGCGGTAGGCGCGCTCCCGCAGGGCCAGTCCCTTGCGGTTCGCCGGATGTTTCGCCAGAAGCGGCCCCAGCGCCTCGAGGGCGGCCTGGGGGTCCTTTTCCCGAAGCCGGGTCTCGGCGAGGCCCGCCAGGGCGTCCTCGTCGCCGGGGTTTTTCAGCAGGACATCGTCGTAGACGCCCCGCGCCTCCTCGTAGCGCTGGGCGTTGGCGAGCGTCCCGGCAAGCCCGAGCGCCGCCTTCCCGTCGCCCGGTTCCTCGGCCAGGGCGGCGCGCCAGGCGTCCTCGGAGGCGTAGAAGTCGCCCCATACATTCAGCTTTCCGGCATACCCCGTCAGAGTCTCTTCGCTTTTCTCCCCAAGCGCCGCCAGCCGCTCCAGGACGTCCCGGCAGGCGGCGGCCCGGCCCATGAAGGCGTAGGCGTCGGCCAGCGCCAGGAGCTGCTTGGGATCGCCGGGCCGCGCCGCCGAAAGGCGCTCGGCCAGTCCGGCGGCTTCCTCGCCCTTGCCCAGCCCGATCAGGGTTTCGACGAGCATGGCCCCGGGCCGGGGGTCGTCCGGATCCTCACGGACGAGATCCTCCAACAGGGCGTGTGCCTCGGCGTAGCGCCGCAGCCCCAGAAGCCCCCCGGCCAGGCGCAGGCGCAGGGACCGGTCCGCATGCGTCGTGGCCAGGGCCTTTTCATACGCGGCCAGGGCGCCTGCCGCGTCGCCCGAAAAAAACAGCGCGTCGCCCAGCCCGGCATAGGCGGCGGTCTTAGCCCGACCCGAGGCGACGGCCTTCCGGAAGAGGGCCAGGGCCTCGGGATATTGCCCCAGCCGCAAGCGAACGTCGCCCGCCTCGGTCAGAAGGGCCGGGTCCTCGGGCCGGGAGCGCAACAACCGGCCGTACTGTTCCAGGGCCAGGGGCAGGGTCGCCGGGGATGCGGCATACAGGCGGGCGAGCAACAGTCGGGCCTCGGCTTCGGAAACGCCCTCCCCCGCCGGGACCAGGCTTTGCGCGCACCAGGCCACGGAGGCGAACGCGCACGCATAGAGCGCCATCGCCAAAAGGAGGCGCGCGAAGGCGCCCGCGAAGCGCGGCCTGGAGGCGTCTTTTTCCGTCAGTCGCGACATGGCGGCCGCCTATGGTTTTCCGGCATGGCGAAAGCGGGCGTCCGGCCGTCGGCGCGACGCGCGGTTCCCCCGGCATGTCCGGCATTGTCCGGCATCATGGATGCGTTGGCCATGCGATCCTCTGGCATCGTCCGTTACGCGCCCGGTTCAATCGGTCAGCGTTTTTTTGAGCTCAGCGATGGCGTCGTCGTTTCGTCCGGCCCAGGACAGGACCAGCGCGTATTTGCGCCGGACCTGAAGGTCGTTGGGCCGGGCCGCCAGGATTTCCTCGTACTGCGCGAGCGAGGCGGGGTAATCCTTTTTCCAGCTTAAAAGCTCCGCCAGCTTGAGCCGCAGTTTCAGGTCCTGCGGGGCCTTCGCGAGCTGCTCGCGGTAAAGGGCTTCGGCCTGGGCGTACTTGCCGTCCGCCGCCAGAAGATCCGCCAGAAGCGCGCCGCTTGCGGCGTCAAGCCGGTCCTTGGGCAACGCGGCCAGAAGCGCCATGGCCTTGTCCCGCTTGCCGTCCCAGAAAAGGACCCGTGCCAGCTCCGCCGACGCGGCCGGATCACCGGGCCGGGCGGCCAGGACCTTTTCATACTCGGCGGCCGATTCCCCGTATTTTCCGGTATAGCTGAGCAGACGAGCCAATTCCAGCCGGGCCTGCCACTCCGGAATCTCTCCGGTCAGCGCTTTCGGTTCGGGCGCGGGCGCGGGGATGATGGGCTTTGCCTCGGGCGCCGGGGCCGCCGGTTGGGAAAAAACCGGGGAAGCCGCCCAACAATGCGCCGCCAGGGCCAACGAGAGGATCAGGGTGATTTTTCCTGACCAATGCAACCGGGTTCTCATGACGGGTCTCCCAGGTAGTTGCGGTATGCGACAATGGCCTCGCTGAACCGGCCGCTCCAGGAGAGAAGCCGGGCGTACAGCAATCCGGCCCGCCTGTCGCCGGGGTTCGAACGCAATAGCTCTCCGGTCAGGTCCAGGGCGCGCCCGTAGTCGCCCGCCCAGCCTTCGGTTTCGGCAAGCGCGAGCGTTGCCTCCTCGAGCCCGGGCCAGGTTTTCAGGATCTGGGCGTACGCCTGCCGGGCCTGCGCGTAGTCTCCGGACCGGCGCAAGAAATCCGCCAGCCGAAGGGCCGCCGTTTGATCGGCCAGGACGGTTGATTCATAGCGGCGAAACAGCCTGGCCGATTCTCCCGGCATGCCCGCGCCGTCGAACACGCCCGCCATTTCGTTCAGTTGGGCCAGGGTGGGGCGTTTTCCTTCGCGAACAAAGGCGTCGAGAAAGGAAACGGCCAATTCCTTGCGCCCGGAACGCAGGGCCGCGTCCGCCGCCAGCGTCAGGGATTCCGGAGAGGAGACGCCGTCTTCAATGGATTTGACGAAAAGGGGCAGCGCCATGTCCGAACGCCCCTGGGCATAGAGGACCCTGGCTTGACGAAACAGGACGAAGCGTTGGTTCAGCAAACGATAGCCGAGCATGGCCGCAATGCTCAACAACACGAGCATCCCGGCGAAGGCGCCGTTTTGAAATCGTTTGCCCGTCCAGTTCATGATCCGCTCATTGCGCGTTTTCCTTTTTGGAAGCGGACCGCTCCTCGGCGCGTACCCTGGCCGCCTCGGCCAGGGCTTCCTGCTCCGATGAAAACATATGGAACACCCGATCGAGCCGGGTTATGGCGAAGATATTCCTGACGTTTTTGTTCGGGCACAAGATGCAAAAACAGCCCTGCTCTCTCAGGGACTTCTTTATGGAAATGAGGACGCCAAGCGCTCTCGAATCCATGAAATGCACGCTTGTAAGATCAAGTATGAAACGATCATGCCCTTTGTATATGAAATCCACCACGCCTGACTTGAAAACATCAACATTGGAAACGTCGAGGCGCTCTTCCTGTACGGCGAAGAAAACCGTTTCATCTATTATTCTCTCTTGAAATTTCATTCCTACCTCCTTTGTTGCGCAAATCAGGCTATGAGGCTGACATAAATCATGACGATGGTGTTGTAGTTGTAAAAAAGCCTATGTTCGAGATGATTTATCGCGGCGATATATTGCGCCATGGATTTCTGTCCGAAGGCCGCGTTCCAGACGTCCGGGACGATCTCGGCCTCCATGGCGGCCCGCAACTGCTCAAGATCCAGCCAGGCCGCCATGCCGTCCCCGGCGCCGCTGGCGGCCTGGACGCTCTCGTGAACGCCTTCCAGCGTTTTCATGTTGCTCCGGACGGATTGCGCCGTCTCGTCGAAGAAAAAAGCCCGCATTCCCGCCAGTTCCGAGGCCTCGGCCTCAAGGAGGCGGACGGTCAACGGCTTGAGATGCTTCAGGTAGATGAGGATGCCTTTTTTCAGAAAGATGGAATCCTTGAGAACGCGCGACAAGAGCTTGGCGGAGGTCTTGAAGGCGGTCAGATCGATCCCCACCCCCATGTTCTCCAGGGAAATCGAGACGGGGTAGTAGACCGGCGCGCGGGCATCGATGCGGACGCCGAAGGCTGGAGCGTCGAGATCCTCGTCATGCCTGACCCAGACGATTTCCCCGGCCGCGAAGGCCTCGCCGTCGAAGATGAAGGGGAGATGGAAATCGATCAGATCGCCGACGCGCAGATTCTCGCGCTTGATGACCCATCTGGGCAGAAGGATTTTCGCGCCGTGCGGGCTCAAATCCTGGACGAGGTATTGAAACGGCGAGGAATCCGCAACCCGGCTCCCCAAAAAAGGCATGACGATGGATTCGACGGGCGTACGCGTTTCAACGCGATCGCGGAACGCATTACCTGGCATATCCGTCCCCGCCTTATTTCCCCGCAACATTCTGAATGTAAAAAGACTCCTCCTGGACGCTGCGCTCGATGGTCACCCGATTCCGTCCCGCCTTTTTACTTTCATAGACCTGTTTGTCCGCCCTGGCGACAACCGCTTCGGCTTTTTCTCCCTTTCGGGAGACCGCGCCCCCGAAGGATGCCGTAACCGACAACCGCTGGCCATCGAATTCCAGCCAACTCTTCTCAACCAGCATGCGTAAACGCTCGGCCATGACCGCCAGGGACTCGACGGTCACGTTCGGGGCGATGACAAGGAACTCCTCACCGCCCCAGCGGCAGGCCACGTCCAGCGCCCGCAACCCGTTGGCCAGCGTCCGTGCGACCATGCACAGCGTCTGATCTCCGGCGGCGTGGCCCCAGGCGTCGTTGACCTTCTTGAAAAAATCGATGTCCACGAAGACCACGCCGAAGGGAACGCCGCTCTCAACCATGGTCCGCTCATAGTTTTCCAAAGTGATCTCTCCGAAGCGCCGGTTGGCCACGCCGGTGAGCTTGTCCCGGAAAACCTCGCGCCGGAGTTCCTCCATTTCATGAAGCACGTCGATGTTCTTGGAGTTGTTGGAAAAAATTTCGACAGCGCCGATAATCGCATTGTCCACATCGCGCATCGGGGCGGCGCGGATGGCCACAGGGACCCGATGCCCGAATTTGTGATGCATGTAGGCTTCGACCTCGCGGACCTGGCCGTCTTCCATGGCCGCAGCGAGGGGACAACCGTGAATGCACAACTCCGTTCCCACGTCGTCCACATGGCGAAGAATATTGTCGGCGCAGCTATTGCCAAGGACTTCCTTGGCGGCGAAGCCGCTGATGCGCTCGGCGGCTTTGTTCCAGTACGTCACACGGCGGTCGAGATCCACGAAGTAGACGCCATCCGCCATTGAATCCAGCAGGCTCTGGTAAAATATCTGGTCCATATTTTCTTCTCCGCGATCGACTGAAGCGTCATATCGGAGCTCTCATTATGGAAGATAGCTGCTTAGGGGTTCCTACACAAGCGCAAAACATTTTCGAGCGTATCGGTATAGCTGACCGCCGGCCCCTGTTTTACGTCCCGAAAGGCCCGCATGACTCGCCCGCGGCTTCTGGCTGGCGCGTCTGCGGCGTGATCGTGAGGCGTTCGGCCTTCTCACGCCCCATGTCCGAAAACGCCGCCGATGTGGCCCTGCGTCGTCCCGGAAAGCGGAAGCGGCTGAAAACGGCTCGACACGCGCTGGCGGCAAGTCTATCAGAAGAGGAAACCGATTCTCCGGCGCCATGGGCGGTCTTTGCGACGCTAAACGCGTTCAGACCGGATCCGGCCGCCGCGTTTTGCGATTCGCGAAAGCGGCCCTCAAGACTTCCGGATGTCCCGTACACATGCATAAGCGAGGAAAACCATGATGGAAATCCGCCATGCCGTGCACCCCGGCCATGCGGCCGGGTTCGGAACCAGCGAGCTTCGCAAGCATTTCCTGATCGAAGACCTGTTCACGGCGGGCAAGCCGAAGCTCGTCTACAGCCATATCGACCGCCTCATCGTGGGCGGAGTCCTGGCCCTCGAACCGGTGACGCTCGCCGTGGACCAAGCGGTCATCGGCGCGCCGAGCCTTCTTGCCAGGCGGGAAATCGGCGTCATCAACGTGGGCGGCCCCGGCGCCATCCTCGTGGGCGGCGAAGGCTACGACATGGCGCCCCGGGACGGCCTCTACGTAGGCATGGGCGGCGGCGACCTGACCTTCCAAAGCGACGACCCGGCAAACCCGGCCAAGTTCTACCTGAACAGCGCCCCGGCCCACGCCGCCTATCCCACGGTCAAGATCGCCTTCGCCGACGCGCAGCCCGTGACGTTAGGCGATGACGAGAGCTGCAACCGCCGCACCATCAACAAATACTTCCACCCGGATGGGGTGAAGACCTGCCAGTTGGTCATGGGGCTGACCGCGCTGGCCCCGGGCAGCGTGTGGAACACCATGCCGGCGCATACCCACGAGCGCAGGATGGAAGCCTATTTCTACCTGGACATGCCGCAAGACCGCGTGGCGTTCCATTTCATGGGACGGCCGGAGGAAACCCGGCATCTGGTTGTCAGGAACGAACAGGCCGTTCTCTCGCCCAGCTGGTCCATCCATGCCGGGGCGGGAACGGGCAGCTACTCCTTCATTTGGGGCATGTGCGGAGAAAACCAGACCTTTACCGACATGGACGCCGTGCCCATGTCCGCGCTCAGGTAGGCGGGCCATGAAAAACATGTTCGATCTTACCGGAAAGACGGCCCTGGTCACCGGCAGCGGCACGGGACTGGGACAGGCCATGGCCCTGGGACTGGCCAAGGCCGGAGCGGACGTGGCGGGCGCCTACAACAACCACGAGCCCCAGGCCGGCGAAAGCGTCAGGGCGCTCGGGCGCCGGTTTCACGGGGTCAAGGCGGACCTCGGGCGCATGGACGCCATCGAGCCCCTGGTGGAGGAGGTCTGCGCGGCCCTGGGCCGGATCGACATCCTGGTCAACAACGCGGGCATCATCCGCCGCGAGGAAGCCCTTTCCTTCACGGAGAAAGACTGGGACGACGTCATGGATCTCAACCTCAAGAGCCTGTTTTTCCTCAGCCAGGCCGTGGCCAGGCGGTTCATGACCCAGGGAGGAGGCGGGAAAATCATCAATATCGCCTCCATGCTGTCCTTCCAGGGCGGCATCAGGGTTCCCTCGTACACGGCGAGCAAAAGCGGGGTCCTCGGCCTGACCCGGCTTCTGGCCAACGAGTGGGCGGGCAAGGGAATCAACGTCAACGCCATCGCGCCCGGGTACATGGAAACGGCCAACACCAAGCCCTTGCGGGACGATCCCGCGCGCAACCGCCAGATCCTGGAGCGGATTCCCGCCGGAGCCTGGGGCAAGCCCGAGGAGCTCCAGGGAGCGGTGGTCTTCCTGGCGTCGGACGCCTCGTCTTACGTCCATGGGCACTGCCTGGCCGTGGACGGCGGTTGGCTGGCCCGCTAATGTGGCGTTGCGCACAGTACTCTGCGCTTTTTTCAAACCGGAATCGCTTCGTTTCGCCGTCGTTCAACAACTCTTTGGCAAAGAGAACGCCCATCTATTGCGGAACGTGACGCGAGACAAAATCGCGGCCGTTGTCGGCCTTCCCTGGAAGGAAACATGTCTTTGTTTTTGTCGCCAACCGCTTACCGGGCTTCCCGGGCCCCTGGCCGCGCGGAGGCGACCAAGGGCCGCGAGACGGGCTTCATCGTCCCGC
>CALGYO010000116.1 GCA_937934715.1 uncultured Desulfovibrionaceae bacterium
ATGAAAAAAGTCCATGGCCTGAAACGGGAAACGCTGAAGGGCGACGCTCGGGGGGGCAATGAAAAAAGTCCATGGCCTGAAACGGGAAACGCTGAAGGGCGACGCTCGGGGGGCAATGAAAAAAGTCCATGGCCTGAAGCGGGAAACGCTGAAGGGCGACGCTCGGGGGGGTGCGATGAAAAAGTCCATGTTCTGAAACGGGAAACGCATGCAAGCCAACGGGCCGGGGGAACGGGAGAAGTTCCCGCCGGGCAAGGCGGGGGATCCAGACGGGCTTCTAGGGCTTGGCTTTGGACAACCGGCTTTTCAAATGCAGATTTTCAAGAAAAAGCGTAAGATATTCGGCCACCAGTCCGGAAAAGGCCCGCAGTTCCTCGGAAAGAGGCAACGCCCGGTCATCGGCGAAAACGAGCGCTCCCCGGGTGCGTTTGGAAAAAACAAGCGGTTCGCAAATAACGGTCTTGAAGTGTCCGGCCTGGGCGTCCTTGCCGAAAACCGAGGCCATGCCCGAATCCTTATCACCGGAGTAGACGGGAGCGTTGTTCTTGAAGACCCAGCCGATGAGCCCCTGCCCCACGCTGAACCGCCGGGGGGCGCTTAAGGGATCGGCGAACAGGGGAAGGTTGGCGCCTTCCAAAAAATAATACCGGCCGGATTCGTCCCTGACGGCCAGGAAACAATGCCTGAAGCCGGTCACGCTTGAAAGCATGTCCAAAAGGGCCGTCAAAAAGCCCGACCATTTGGGATTTTTCTTGTGCAACCCCCCGATAACGCGCATACACTGGTAATAGCGGTGTTCCAAAAGGCTGGATTCCAGGCTCCGTCCGTTCGCGTAATGGGAACCCACCAGGGCCGCCACCTGGCTGAGGATCTTCTGGTCTTTCTCCCCAAAGGTGAAGGTCTTCTTGCTGTCCAGGCAAATGGCGCCGGGCGTTCCTTCCAGAGGGCAACCCATGAACGCCCGGATGCCCGCTTCGGCCTTGGGGGGATAATAGCCGAGCCGGCCGCGTTTCTGGTCGAAATTGCTGATGAGCAGGGGTTGCCGGTTGCGGATGATCCAGCCCACGATGCCCATGCCCGGGGCGATGACCGCATCCTTGATCACGTCGTCGCCGAGGCTGAGCGAGGCGCTTAGGCGGCAGGTCTCGCCGTCTCCCGACCCGGCGGGCAGGAAGATGGCGGCCGTGTAGGCGTCGAACACGTTGAGCGCGATGCCGGCCATGCGCTCGAAAAAATCGTCCCGGGGCATGATTACTTCCTGTTTCTGATGAAATGCGCGATGGAACGATCGTATGTGGCCTCTTCCCCGGCGGTAAAATAGCAGGCGGGAAGCTCGCCGCGCCTGCGGTGATAATGCAGGCACTGGCAGCAATTACCGTGTTTGGGGCAGCCGCCGTAGGTGCAGGGGCACTGTTTGGCGTTCTGTTCAGCCATGGGGCAGGTGTTCATAGCGAGCCTTCGTGAACGCTGTTCGTTTTCCGGCGGCGTTTGGGCGTGAAACGCCGTCCGAAAAAGGGTTCGGCCGGGAAAAAGGGAGTCCTGGCCGGAAACGCTCAAATAAAGAACTTTAAATATTCGCGCTTTTCGGGTATACGCGGCAGTTACCCAAGAAAACGGCGCGGCGGAGTAGCGTTACGCGCCGCGTCCTCACGTTGGCTGCGTATCCTATTCGCGGGCGAATTGAAAGGCCGAACGCTCGCGAAGGCGCGAATTGCGCACAGCGAATTTCGGCGCGCGGATATGACTGGGAGCGGAAAAGGCTGAACGCCCCGCCCCCGCGGCATTCGCCGCAGGCCCCGCTATGCGTGGCCGTTCTTATAACCTCGAGCGACAAAACGCTAAACATTTTGCGCTCTCAGTAATAACCATGTCCTTCAGTTGGGAAAAAGCATTCAGCCGGGCGCCTGGCTTCAACTACGCGTCGAAGACGCGCAAGAACGCCTCGCCCGTCATCCAGCAGTATCGCAC
This sequence comes from uncultured Desulfovibrionaceae bacterium, assembly GCA_937934715.1. GTDB lineage: Bacteria > Desulfobacterota > Desulfovibrionia > Desulfovibrionales > Desulfovibrionaceae > CALGYO01. The sequence goes on from CALGYO010000116.1 coordinate 1,969, forward strand.
GCTGGACGAACTCAAGACGTTTCTTGATTTCGTCCACGCCAAATACTGCCTGCTCAAGCCTTTTTTCCAAACCCCCAATTATCCGCTGGTGGAATCCCGGGAGCTTCTCCCCTCGTTCGAAGGCGATCTTTTCGAATACAAGGATCTGCCCGGTTTTTCCATGGCCGTTTTGGCAAGGCCCCTGCGCTATTTCCAGGAAGTCTTCCAGTACGACATCCTGCACAGTCTCCTCGATTATTCCGACGAGGAATACCGGGACCAGTGCCCCCTGGAACACTCCATCTTTTCGCGCAACATCGACACGTTCTGCGCCCGGCTGCCCAAGGCCGCCCAGGAGGCCTTTCGCAGGGATTTCTCCGATCGCGACGTGACCAGCATGGAAAACTACCCTCTGCTTTTATCCACCATTTTGCAAATGGACCGCGCCCACGTCATGTCCATGGACAACCAGGGGGAATTCCATCTGTCGGGCGTATATTGCTCGTTTCCCTCCTACCTCGACACCGAACTCAAACGCTTCGGGCTCAACATCAAGAAATTCGCAGTGGGCGACGACAGGCGCTACGAGCGCAACCGCTCCTTCGTCTACCAGTTCCTCATGGAGCTCTACGGCTTTCCCATCGTTTCCGAACGCAGGACCTCGTCGGCGCTTTTCGCCCGGCGGCTTTTCCGCATGGGCGAGGATTTCATGGTCCGGGTGCTCGGCCAGACAGACCGGACCATCACCACGCTTTCCTCCCACCCGGACGCCAAGTTCTACCCCCGGGTCGAAAAACTCGCCCTGGTCGGCGTGGACAAGGCCCAGAAAGAACTGACGCGCAAGCTGCGCAAGGGCGGCTATTTCGTGGATCAGAAACGCCGCGTAGTCATCCTGCGGGTCATCTACCGCCAGCACAAATACGATCCCAACAACGTGCGCCAGGACCGCGCCCTGTCCGTAGCCGCCCAGGAAGTGGTCCATCCCCTGACCGGATTCGTCCTTTCCGGGGTCAACATCATCAAGGACTCCTCCAACCTTTTCCTGCGGCTCAACGACATCGTACGCGGGGAATACACGGGCCGGACCATCTACAAGCGCACCGAGGTCATCGACAACACCGACACCCATGAAAAACGCCTGAAGATCCTCTACTCCTGGCTCGGCAAGCACCAGCGCCGGATCATCGCCTATACCGACGATTTCTATTCCAACGTGGTCAAGGTGCTCGACAACTATCTGTTAAACGGGGACAATTACGAGGAATTCTACGAAATGCGGGAGCTGTATCAGGAGGTCTGGTCCCGCTACAGCTACATCCAGCAGGCCAGAAAGGTCAAGATTCTCGAGGACCTGCGCCACCGCCGCCACAAGGGAGAGAAAATCACCTACCTGAAAATGTTCGCGCTCTACAACGAGATCATGAACGATCTCAAGTTCGAGATCGTGCACTATTTCGAATCCCTGGTGGAGCGGACGCTCCATATCGGGGACAAGGTCTTGAGCGACCCCTACGTCATTTCCAATTACGTCAAGAAAAAAGAGGACGAGCTTTCAAGCTACGGCCAGAACGTCAAGCGCGGTTACGGCCGTCTGGTCCAGCTTCTGGACGAGTTCAGGTCCATCCGCAAGCAGAAGCTCGAGCAGCATATCGGCGCGCCATCCCCCAGGGAATAGCCAGCCGCCGCCAACCCGAACAATCTGGGAGTCTCCATGAACGACCTTTTCACCACCCCGTTGACCGAATGGCACAGAAAAAACGGCGCTAAAATGGTCCCTTTCGCCGGCTGGGAGATGCCGGTCCAATACGCCTCCATCATCGCCGAACACAATCACACGAGGACCGAGGCCTCGATTTTCGACATCTGCCACATGGGCGAATTCACCGTGTCCGGTCCCGGCGCGGGCGAGGCGCTTGGCAAGATCGTCACCCAGAACCTGGCGACCCTCGGCGTGGGCAAATGCCGCTACGGCTTTTTGACCAACGAGCGCGGCGGGGTCCTGGACGACCAGATCGTCTATTGCCTGGAAAAGGACCGCTACATGGTGGTGGTCAACGCCTCGCGCATCGACTCCGACGCCGCCTGGATCTCCAACCGCCTGCCCGGGGACGTCCTTTTTGAGGACATCTCCGGCAACACCGCCAAGATCGACCTGCAAGGTCCCAAGGCCTTCGAAGTCCTTTCGAACATCCTTCCGGGCGACTGGAAGGAGCTCAAGTATTTCAACTTCGTCTGGACGACCTTCGAGGGCGTTCCGCTCATGGTCAGCCGCACCGGCTACACCGGCGAACTGGGCTACGAGTTCTTCCTGCCCGCCTACAAGGCCGTGGCTTTGTGGGAGCTGTGCCTGACGGACGCCAGGGTCAAACCCGCCGGTCTCGGAGCCCGGGACACCATCCGCCTGGAAATGGGCTATCCTCTCTACGGTCAGGACCTGGACGAGAACCATACCCCGGCCGAGGCCGGGTTCGGCCCCCTGCTCGTTTCCGAGGCCGAGTACCCCGGCAAGGGCAAGGACAGGGAAATCAACCGGCGCCTCGTCCCCCTGGCCATACCCGGCCGCCGCAGCGCCCGCCACAACGACAAGGTTCTGCTCAACGACAAGGAAGCGGGCCTGGTCACCAGCGCCTCCTTCGCGCCGAGCCTGGGGCACGCCATCGCCCTGGCCTATGTCGACGCCGAGGCGGCCGAAGCCGCGGACTTCGTCATCGACACGGGCAAGGCCAGGCTCGAGGCCCAAAAGACGGAGCTGCCCTTCTATAAGAACGGCACCGCCCGGGTGAAACTGTCCTGACGCGATGCGCGCCTTTTCCGGGGGAGGACGCCCGCCGCGTTCTTCCCCGGTTTTTTACATGTTACGCCCCATCGCGTCTGGCGACGGGAAACGATCGAACGAGACGCCATGCCCCGACCAAGCTCCTTTTATCTTCCCCCCGGCCAGTGGCTGCCCCCCTACATCCTCACGGGCGCCGAAGCTTCGCATCTGTCCAAGGCCCTGCGGATTCGCGAGGGCGAGACGGTGCGGCTTTTCGACGGCCTGGGACGCCAGGGGCTTTTCACCGTCATGATCGCCGGAAAGAACAAGACGGAACTGGCCCCGATCGCCATAACCGAGGCCCCCGCGCCCGCAAGCGAAGCCATCCTGGCTCTCGGTTGGAACAAGTCCTCCCGGCGGGGCTGGCTCCTGGAAAAGGCGGCCGAGCTGCAAGCTTCGGAAATCATTTTCTGGAAGGCCCAGCGAAGTCAGGGCGAAGTCCCGGACGCGCCCAAAGACTCCTGGCGCGACGCTCTCATCGCCGGAGCCAAGCAAAGCGGCGCGCCCCGGCTGCCCCGGCTCGCGGTCATGCCGGGGGGGCCGGACGGTCTGCTCGCCGATCCCTCGCAATACGCCGGACGCTATCTTCTTTGGGAGGAACCGGGCGCGACCCGGCTTTGCGCCGAGAACCTGGCCAGACCGGGCAAGCATCTTTTCGCGGCCGGTCCCGAAGGCGGCCTGACCGACCGGGAAGCGCGGCTTTTTCTCGACGCGGGCTTCGTCCCGGCCTCCCTGGGCCAGGGCGTGCTGCGCTGGGAGACGGCCGCCCTCGTCACCCTTGGCCTGGCGTTCTGGGCCAGGCCCGATACGGCGGATGCCGCTGACGCGGCTGACGCTACGGATGCAAAGGCGGTTTCATGAGTCCCAAACGTCCACTGGCCGATGCGCGGCGCCCCGAAACCTTCGAGGACTTCGTCGGGCAAGGCCACATACGCGGCCGCATCGAAAACCTGCTCAAGGCCGAACGGCTGCCGAGCCTGCTTTTCTTCGGCCCTCCGGGCTGCGGCAAATCCACCCTGGCCATCCTTTTGGCCAAATCATCGGGAAAGCCCTACATCCGGGTGAGCGCCCCGGAAGCGGGACTGGCCGCCTTGCGCGCCCAGCTTCCGGGCAAGGAAATCCTGATCCTCGACGAGCTGCACCGCTTCTCCAAGGCCCAGCAGGACTTCTTCCTGCCCATTCTGGAAAGCGGCGAAGTGACCCTGCTCGCCACCACCACGGAAAATCCTTCCTTTTCCGTGACCAAACAGCTGCTCTCCAGGTTGCACGTCTTGCGGCTGCGCCATCTGTCCCATGTGGAGCTGGGAAAGATCGCCGAGCGAGCCATGGCCCGCATGGAAACCGTCATCCCAAAGGAAAGCCTGGACATCATCGCGGCCATGGCGGCGGGCGACGCCCGCACCATGCTGAACCTGATCGAATTCGCCGCCTCCTTGCCCGAGGAAAGCCGCGTTCCCGAAGCCCTGCGCGCCGCCCTGCCGGAAGCCATGGTCCGGGGCGACCGGGACGGGGACTCCCATTACGAACTGGCCTCCGCCTTCATCAAATCCATCCGGGGCAGCGACCCGGACGCGGCGCTCTACTATCTGGCCTGCATGCTGGAAAGCGGCGAGGATCCGCGCTTCGTCTGCCGCCGCCTCATGATCTCCTCCGCCGAGGACGTGGGCCTGGCGGATCCCCTGGCCCTGCCCCTGGCCGTGTCCTGCGCCGAAGCCATCGACCGCATCGGCATGCCCGAAGGCTTCATCCCCCTGGCCGAGACCACGGTCTATCTGGCTCTCGCGCCCAAAAGCAACACGGCCTACGCAGCCTATCTTTCCGCCAAGAAGGAGATCGCCCAAAGCGGAGTCAAACCCGTCCCCCTGCATCTGCGCAATCCCTCCACCCGGCTGCAAAAGGAATGGGGCTTCGGCAAAGGCTACAAATACCCGCACAGCTACCCGGAAGCCTATGTGGAGCAGGAATACCTGCCGGACGAACTGGTGGGCAGACGGTTTTATCAGGAAAAGGACCAGGGACACGAAGCCAGGCTGGCCGCCCGGTTGCAGCGTCTGCGCAGACGGCGCGCCTAGCCCGGGGTTCGCGAAACGAACCGCAAAGGGGCATGGGGCATCATCCCGCACCCCACGCATTCAGGCAATGATCGGCATGCTTTTTCAAGGATGCGGCGCGAGCGCCCCATCCTTGGCATGCGTCCATGCGCATTGCGGGATACGGCCGCGCGAGGCTGGGGCCGGCCAGGGGGGACTATCGTCAGTAGGCCCGCAGGTCCGGACGCCCATCCGGCCGGAGCAGGGCCGGGAAATGGCTTTCGGCGAGCAGGGAAAGGGCCTCGCCCTGGTGCGTCTTGACGGCGGTCTGGAAGCGGAACCAGGCGGGTTGGCCGCCCGCTTGCGGATTGCGTCTGAAATACCCGGATTCCCGGCGCTCGACCGCCTGATCGAACCAGGCCGTGGGATCGTACTCCGGAATCGCGGCCCCGCCGAAAAGCGGCAGGCCCGCGACCTCCCGGCAACGCCTCAGACAGGCCTCGCGCGAAAAGCTTCCGCCCGCCGGTCCGGCGGCCATGCAATCATCCAGGACCTCCAGCAGTCCGGCGATCTTCCCGCGACGCGCTCCCGCCTTCATTTCCGGCGAAACCGCCTCCAGAAATAAGGAGCCAAGCCCCCTGGCCGCATCGAGAAACCGCGTCCGGTTGTCCACCCGGTCATGAACGAGCCTGGCGTCTGTCCAGACGAGCCCGGGCGTATCCGGCGCCTCCCCCGCCTGGAAATGACAGACCGCGGGGCCAAGGCCCCCGGGGCAGGCGTTATACGCATCATACGAGCCCGTGAAATTCTGATGGCTGTAGCTGTCCGCGAAGACGTGGGCCGCCACGCCGATCCGGTAGGGGTCCCGGCTTGCGAGGGCGCGCCCGAGCATGGTCCGCGCGTGCTCGCCCCCCGGGGTCGTGACCAGCGGATGGGTCCGGCCGTCCTTGCGCGCCGCGCTTTCGGCCAAGGGGTCTCCCGGCGGGAAATGAAACACGGGATAAAGCCGCATCAGCCGGAGGACGGGCTTGGCCAGATCGTTCATCTGGGAGATATAATTGTGAAATTCACCGGGACAGCCGGGATCGACGGTAAAGCGTTCCGTGTTGTCGTCCACCAGCTGGCATGAGGCGGCGATGATCCGGGAATCCTCGAAGGAAAACCCGCTCATGGCCGCGATGAGATAGGTCATCTCATAATGGAATTCCCTGTCCATGCGTCCCTTGCCTTTGGGATTGCGGGGCGCGCCGGAATCATTCGGCCGTTTCGGCCGGACCGGGGCCGCCTTGGCTTGGTTATGCGCCAATCCGCCGCGAAGCAAGGATTTTTGCGACGCCCGATCGACAACCCGCCTCGAGGATGCGAGGCGAAACCGCTCTAACGGAAAGCTCCAGCCTAACGGCGCGCGAGCCTAAAAAAAAATGGAAAGCCGAGCCGTTGCGGCTCGACGAACGCCCGTACTCCATGTATACGATTACGCCATATGCTTTTTATTGTGAGACATCGGATTCCGGTCTTGCCGTTTATCCCCGCTTGGTCTGTATTATCCGGTATGAGACTTTCGCTTTTCGGCCGATGAAGAACAAAGGAAGGCGCGTCATGCTCCGCAAGATCCTGGCTCTTTTTCCGCTCATCGCCCTCTGTTGCTTCGCCTTGCGGCCGCTATGGGCGGATTGCGCTGAGCTTCAGCCGATACTGAAGCCCGACGGAACGAAATGGCGCATCGGGTATTATGAAGGCGGCGCGTACAACGATTACGTCCCTGTGACCAAGGCGGCCTTGGCCAGGCTGGCGAAGCTCGGCTGGCTGCCGGACGCGGCTATGCGCTGCGTCGACGGCGCCAAGGATTCCTCCGGTCTGTGGGCCTGTCTGTCCGACAACCCCGGAGACTATCTGGAGTTTCCCAAGGACGCCCGCTGGTCGGCCAACTGGGAGGACGAACGGCGCGCGGCCAACCGGGCGGATTTCATCAAGCGCGCCCGCGAGCGCCATGATCTGGACCTGGTTTTCGCCCTGGGCACCTGGGCCGGACAGGACCTGGCTTCCGATGAGCACGACATTCCGGTGGTGGTCTGCTCCACCTCCAACGCCATCGCCTCGGGCATCATCAAAAGCGCCGAGGATCCGGATTCAACCATGTCCACGCCCGGGTGGACCCCACGCGCTACGCGCGGCAGGTCAGGCTTTTCCACGAAATCGTGGGATTTTCCAAGCTCGGCGTGGTTTTTGAGAATTCCAAGGAAGGAAGAACCTACGCGGGCATGGACCAGATCGAACCCCTGGCCAAGGAGCTGGGCTTCACCCTGATCGCCTGCGAGGCCCCCTTTTCCGGCGTGTCGCTGGCCCAGGCGGAAGACGCGGTCATGGCTTGCCACGAAGAGCTCGCCCAAAAGGCGGACGCCGTCTATATCGCCATCCATCGCGGGGTGAACAGGCAGAGCATAAAACGGCTCCTGGAGCCTTTTTTCAAGCGCAACATCCCGACCTTCGCCATGGGAACCCTCTATGAGGTCAACGCCGGGGCGCTCATGAGCATGGCCCAGCCGAATTTCACCTACGCCGGCGATTTCTACGGCGACGTGGCCGCCCGCGTTCTGCATGGAGAGCGTCCACGGGATATCGGCCAGATCCTGCCCGACCCCCAGGATTTGCGCGTCAACCTCGAAACCGCCCGGCTCATCGGCTTTCACATTCCCGTGGATGTCTTAAGCGACGCCGAGGAAATCCTGGACGGCATTGAGGACGTCGCCGCCCCAAACGCCAACGCCGCAAAATAGGGGGCGCTCTTCATCGGCATGTTCAATAAGATCTCGATCAAAATCCTTCTGTCCGCCTCCATTTGCGTGGCCTGCATGGCCGCGGCCATCGCGGCCGTCTCCTTCACGCGTATTTCAGACGATGCCTTTGAAGGCCAAAAACGCGCGGCTCACAACATCTTGAGCCTCGTCACCTTAAATATCCAAAGCCAGTACAACCGGCTGGTCGACTTCGAAGTGGAATTCATCTCGAAAAGACGGGAACTGCTCAAACAGAAAAACGGTTCCATCGTGGCCTATTTCGAGGCCCTGCGCCAGGCGGTTCAAAACGGGGAAATGACCCAGGAACAGGCAATGCGCCAAAGCCTGGCTTGGCTTGACGCCAACAAGGCCGACAGAGGGGATTTCATCGTTTTCAACAACGCCCTCATCGTCCTGGCCCAGACCGACGGGAAGATGATCGGCCGTACGCTCACGGGCTACAAGAACATACGCGGAGGAGACGCCTTCGCCGCCATCCGCGATTCGCTCTCGCGCAAACGCGAAGACTACTCGGTCATTTTCTGGCCCGAGGGAAGCAATGGGGCGCTTCGCAAGCAACTGGCCTTTTTTACGGCCTTCCCGGCGTGGGGCTGGACAGTGGCGGCCATCGAGCCCATCGACGAGCTTGAGGACATCGTCGCTTCCAAGCGCGAAAACATCGTGGTCGAACTGGGACGGACGCTCTCGGAAATCACGGTCCCGGGCTCCGGCTACCTGTTCCTATTCAACGGCTCGGGAAACGTGCTGACCCATCCCGGCATGTCCAGGGGACGCGGGTTCAGTATTCATGACGCGCCGGAACTGGAAGAGCTGTTCAAACGCTTCAAAGCCGCCGCCGCGACGCCCGAAAGCCCGCTGACCTATACCTGGCCGCCGGAACAGTCGCAGTCCGGCGACAATCGAAAGATCGCCTTTGTACAGTATTTCAAGCCGTTGGACTGGTACCTGTGCTACACGCTGGAGGAATCCGACCTGAAAGCCGCCGCAGCCGGACTGATCCGTCAGCTGCTTGGCATCATCCTGCTCGCTTCCTGCGCCGGACTCGCCGTCATGCTCTATTTCACGCGCCGGTTCACCAAGCCCATGGTGGAGCTCAAACAGTTGGTGCGGTCCATGCCTGAACAGGAATTCATGCTCGACCAGGCCGGGCTCGACCGGCTTGCGCGAATCGCCCGGCGCGATCTCGATGAAACCGGCGCGCTGGCGGCGGCTTTCCTCGGCTTGCAGGAAAAACTTCAACGCCGCTTGAACGAGCTCAGCGCGCTCACCGCCGAGCGCGTGGAGCATATCGCGGCCCTGACCAACGTCAACGCAAAGCTGGAAGCCAAGGTGACCGAGCGGACGGCCAATCTGGTCAAGGCCAATGAGCGCCTTCTCGTCGAAATGCGCGAACGGGAGACCGCCACGGAGTCCCTGCGGGCGAGCGAGGAAAAATTCCGGGCATTGGCGGAAAGCGTCCCCGGGATCATCTATCTTTCCAAGAACGACGCCATCTTCACCAAACTCTACCTGAACGACTTCGTGAAAACCGTCACCGGCTATCCAAAGGAAGCGTTTCTTTCCGGCGGCATCGGCTTTTTGGACATCATCCATCCAGACGACCGGCAGCACGTGCTGGAAACCGCCAGGAACGCGGCGCTAGGCGCCCCCTTTCGCATGGAATACCGCATCAAACGCAAGGACGGGCAGTGGCGATGGCTTGAGGAATACGGCATGGCCATGTCCGGTCCGAACGGGGAGACCGCTTTTTATGAAGGCGTCATCAACGACGTCACAGGCCGGGTCCATGACAGGGAAACCTTGCGCGCCGCGAAAAACCACGCGGAAGCGGCCAGCATCGCCAAGAGCGAATTCCTGGCCTCCATGAGCCACGAAATCCGCACCCCCCTGCATATCATCCTCGGCGTGGCCGAGGTTCTGCAGGATTCCGGCCTGCCCCCAGCCCAGGCGGCGCAACTCGAAATGCTGCGCTCGGCGGGCGATTCCCTGCTTTCGCTCATAAGCGACATCCTCGATTTCTCCAAAATAGAAACCGGAGCCGTAACGTTGGAAGACGCCATCTTCGACCTGCGCGCCCTGATCGAGGAAGCGTCCCGGACGCTCGGCATCGAAGCCCATAAAAAACAGCTGGAGTATATCGTCAACATCGCGCCGAACACTCCCAGGGCCCTGATCGGCGATCCCGCCAGAATTCGCCAGGTTTTCGTGAACATTGTAGGAAACGCCATAAAATTCACAGGCGCGGGCGAGGTGGAAGCCCGCATTTCCTGCGCATTCCAGCCGGACGGACTGGTCCGTGCGGTCTTCACCGTGCGCGATACCGGCATCGGCATCCCCGAGGACAAGCTCGACCTCATCTTCGACAGATTTACTCAGGCCGACGCTTCGACCACCAGGGAATACGGCGGAAGCGGACTGGGACTGACCATCTGCAAACGCCTTGTGGAACTGATGGGCGGGAGCATAGAGGCAAGAAACGCCCCGGACGGCGGCGCCGTGTTCTCCTATGAACTTCCCCTGAAGGTCTCCGACGCGGCCGCCGCGTTCGATCCAACCGCCCTGACCGGGATGCGGATTCTGCTTATGGACGAAAACCGGGCGGGCCTGGCCGTCTTGCAGGAATATGTCGAGGCCCTCGGCGCGGCCGCCGTTCCGGCGCGAAATCCGGCCGAAGCCATGGCCGCCCTGCGCCAAGCCGAATGCGAAGGCGCTTCGATACGCGCCGCCCTGGTCAATCCCGGCTGGGACGAGGAGGCGGGATTTTCCTTCGCCGCCTCGCTGCGATCTGAAAACCCGGCGTTGCGCGTCTTCATGCTGGCCCCGGCCAACAGTTTGAGCGGTTTCGTACGCAAAAGCTCGGCCATGGGCCTTGCCGGCGTTCTGGTCAAACCCGCCGGGCTTGAGGATCTGCGTACGCGGCTCATGGACTGCGTGAGCCCGGACGATGCGTCCCATGCCCGTTATTCGGGCGACGCCCGGCGAACCGGACAGGCGCCGCCCCTAAGCATTCTTGTGGTTGACGAGGAGGCGTCCGCATCGGGATTGACGCGGGCCGCCCAGGAGAAGCGCCTCGTCCTCGACGCCGCGGACAATGCCGTCGAGGCCTTGGCGCGCTACGCGCTGGCTCCCCATGCGGCTGTTTTCCTGAACATGGACATGCCGCTCATGGACGGATTCGCCCTGCTTGAACAATGCGCTGAAATGGACAAGGAAGCGGATAGAACCCCGGCGTTCTTTTTCGCCCTGACCTCTTCGGATGATCCCGCCTTCGCCGCCCATTGCCGGGAATCAGGTTTTCGCAACCTGACCGCGCCCCCGCTGACCATGGAAAAAATCCTCGCAGCCATGGGATGCGAGGATTGACGTCAGCCTGGCCGCCTGTCCAGCCCGGGGGCTTAGGAGCGCGACGAGTCCCCGATGCCGCCGGGGCGAACGCTCGCGAGCAAAGCGGAAACAGCCTCGCTTGGCGCAAGCCGCCGGGGAAGGAGCAGACTCTGGGAGGCGGGCTTCGCCTCTTCCCGCGGTTTCTTGTCCGCGATGGCGTAGCGGTAGAGGAGGAACAGGGCGTAGCAGATCAATGCGATGATCCCCGCCTTGATCGCAAGGAAAAGGATGTTCACCAGACTCGAGAACACCCGGGAAACGCCGAGAAAGACCGCGTCCATGGCGGAACTTTTCTCCTCGAAGCCGCCCTTGCCGCAAACGGGACAAGGAGCGCCGTCCGGCCAATCCTCCTCGACGAAGGAGACGTTGCAATGGGGACAAACCTTGTTTTCGGCCATGAGTCGCTCCTTGCGGCTACGCATGAAAACCGCCCGAAAAACGAAAGAAGCGGCCCGAATCCACGCCGGACCTTCCGGCGGGTTCCGGCAATCGCAGGACATCGGGACCAGGACGGAGGATTATGGAACCATCTTCGTCGTAAATCGTCTATAGGCATCGATGGTCCGCGAAGACAAGCCCGAAAATCAAGGGAGATAGGAGCTTCCGATGGCCGTGCGGGGAAGGCGGGCGTCAAGACCGGGCGCGTTGCGGATGATCCAGGCGGTGAAGGTGTTGCTGTTGGGCCCGGGAAAGGCCTGGTAGGTTTCAGGCCACGGGTAGCTTTTCACAGCCGCCTCGACCGCGCCGATCATGTCGTCCACGCCCGGCCCGCGCTTTTCCCACAAAAGCCTGGGCTTGGCCCCGTACCAATACCGGTCCGGCGCGTCCTTGGCCGCGCGAACCGCCGGAAGTCCCTGGCGCAATCTCCAGCCCACGACCTCATAGACCGTATACGCGGACTCGCCCGTCTTCTTGGCCGCAACCCAGGTGTGGATGGCGAAAATACCCCGCCACCCCCAGGCCTTCGCTCCGTATATCTGCAGGATCGCCTCGGGATGCCCGTCCGGCGACGGGGCGATGCCAGCGGGCGCCCGGCTGGCCGTCCGCCAATCCTGGCCCCCCATACAGGCGGCCAAAAAAACGTAAAGGACGCAAAGAAAAATCCCCGGCGCGACGGCTTTGCCCATGCCTCCTCCGCTTGCCTCTATTCGCGATGCGACGGTCCTCATCAGCTCCCCCGCATGGTAACCAGCTCATAGACGATGGCGACTGCCCAAACCAGGATGCCGATGCCCGCCGCAGCGGCCGCCATGTCCTTGATGGCCTTGATCCTGCGATCCTCGTCCGTTTTGAGATAGTCGCAAATGGCCTCAATGGCCGTATTGAAAATCTCCATGACCAGCATGAGCGCCGTGACCGTGAAAATGAGCAGAAAATCGATCCACTCCCGGTAGGCGAAGGATAAAATGAGGACAATGACGGAAACGGCCAGCTTCCAGGCCACGCTCGCGTCATGCAGCGCCGCGTAGCGCAGGCCGCTGAGAATCACCTTGATCTTCCTGATGGGATGAAATCCCGCTTCTCCGGTCCCGAGATATTTGTTCCTCATGCGCATCTCCCCGTAAACCGCCCTGACGGCATTTCCGGCATTTCAGGCGTCTTGTTCCTGGAGGAATAAGAAGCGATCGCGCCGTTGACAACCCGCCTCTCGTTCAACGCGGTCGATCAGGCCGGACATGGCAGCGCTTGCCTTGTCCCCAGAGGCTGATCATGATAGGGCGGACTTCCCGAACGGGTTCCCTTTTTCCAGCCATGAAACCATACCGCTGGCGTTGAAGGAAAAGCGATCATGACGCGAAACGCGCGCAATGGGTTTTCCGTTTTTTTCCAGGGCGAAGCCTTGCGGCGCCTTGAACAGGCCGTGGATCTGGCCCTTGACGAGGACGGTCCGGACCTGACCGCCATGGCCGTGTTCGCCGAGGAAGACGTCATGCTGGCGCGCATCGTGGCCAAGGAAGAGACCCTGGCGGCCGGGCTTCCCATCGCCTCCCTGGTCCTTGACCGCCTGGGCGCGGCCGCCCGGTGCGATGTGCGCTATCTGGCCGAGGAAGGCGCGCTTATCCCCAAGGGAACGACGGCCGTACGCATCCACGGACCGGCCAGGGTCCTCCTCAAGGCCGAACGGGTCATGCTCAATTTCATCTGCCACCTTTCCGGCGTGGCCAACCTGACCAGCCGCTACGTCGCGGCGCTCGCGGGAACGAAAACCCGCCTCCTGGACACCAGAAAAACCCTGCCCGGCCTGCGTTATCCGGAAAAATACGCCGTACTGGTGGGCGGCGGCGTCAACCATCGCAAAAATCTCGCGGAAATGCTCATGCTCAAGGACAACCACGTCGACCGGGCGGGAGGCGTCGGCGCGGCCATCATGGCCTTGCGCAATACATACCGCGACAGTATGGAATCCATGCCGCCGGTCGAGGTGGAGTGCCGCTGCCTGGACGAGGTTCTGGAAGCCGTGGCGCTTTCGCCCTCGCGCATCATGCTCGACAACATGGACGAGGCGGCCATGGCCGAGGCGTTGTCCCGCATTCCGGAGGGCATCGAGACGGAGATAAGCGGAGGCGTGAGCATCGGCGCCCTGCCCCGTCTGGCCCGCCTGGGGGCGGATTTCATTTCCGTGGGCCGGATCACCCACTCCGCGCCGTATGCGGATTTCAGCATGCAACTTGAGATGAACGAGGCGTCATGACCCAGGACTTTGCGAAACGCATCGAGGAAGCGAAACGAGCCTACGGCGGCAGGCTTTCCATTTTGGCCCACCACTATCAGGACGACGCCGTCACCCGCCACGCCGACCATGTGGGCGACTCGCTGGAGCTCGCCCGGAAAATACCGGATCTGACCAGCGAATACATCGTGTTCTGCGGGGTGTATTTCATGGCCGAGACCGCCGCCATCCTGGCCAAGCCGGGTCAGAAGATCATCATCCCGGCCATGGACTCCAAATGCGTCATGTCGGAGATGGCGCCCGCGTCCCTGGCCGAAAAGGTCTTCTCACGGCTCGATGAACGCGGCGGCAAGGTTCTCGGGCTGACCTACGTCAACTCCTCGGCCGCCGTGAAGGCCCTGTGCGGCGCCACGGGCGGTTCGGTGTGCACTTCGGCCAATGCGGAGCGCATGCTCTCCTGGGCCTTGGATCAAGACCGGCGGGTGGTTTTTCTGCCCGACCGGATGCTGGCCCAAAACACCTGCGACAAGCTCGGCGTCGGGGCCGCCCGCCGCCATATCCTGGACATCCGCCGAAACGGCGAAAACCTGGATCTCGCGGCGGCGGAACGAGCGGACGTCCTCATCTGGCCCGGCCGCTGCGTCATCCACTCGCGCTTCAAGCCCGAGGACATCCGGGCCATACGGAAGAGCCATCCCGGCGCCCTGGTGGTCGTCCATCCGGAATGCTCGCCCGAGACCGTGGCCGAGGCCGACGCCAGCGGCTCCACCTCGCTGATCATCCGCTTCGTGGCCGACGCCCCCAAGGGTTCCCTTATTTACATCGGCACGGAAATCAGTCTCGTGAGCAGACTGGCCAAAGCGTACCAGGGCGAGAAGACCATCCTGCCCATCACGCGCAGCCTGTGCTCCAACATGGCCAAGAACACCGAGGAAAAACTGGCCGAGGTCCTCTCCGGCCTCCCAAGCCAGCCCGCAGCGCGCGTGGCCCCCGCCATAGCCGGTCCCGCGCTTACGGCCTTAAGCCGCATGCTCACGGCGTGCGCGTAAGGGGAAGTCATGAATTCCTACAGGGTAAAGACCGAGGCCCTGGTCATCGGTTCCGGGATCGCCGGATGCACGACGGCCCTCACGCTGGCCGACCAGGGGCGCCAGGTCATCCTTTTGACGTCGGGCGGCGCCCTTGATGACGGCAATAGCCGTCTGGCCCAGGGCGGCATCATCTACAAGGCGGACGTCGAGAATCCCAGGCTTCTGGAAAACGACATCCTGATCTGCGGCTGGAAACGCAATTATCCGAAGGCGGTGCGCTACCTGGCCCACAAGGGGCCGCGCATCGTCGAAAAGATGCTCCTGGACCGCCTGAACGTCCCCTTCGACCGGCGGGACGCCGACGGGAGCTTCCACCTGACCAAGGAAGGCGGACACAGCGAGGCCCGCATCATCCACCGGGCCGACCATACCGGCCAGGCCATCATGGAGGAGTACGTCAAGGCGGTCTCCGCCTCGCCCAACATCACGGTCCTGACCAACCGTACGGCGGTGGATCTCTTGACCTCCCACCACCACTCCTCCTCGCTGAATCAGCGTTACCAACTGCGCAACCAGTGCCTGGGCGCCTACGTCTTCAACGACAAGAACAAATGCGTGGAGACCATCCTGGCCGATTTCACGGTGCTGGCCACGGGCGGCTCGGGACGCATCTTCCTGCACACCACCAACTCGCGCTCCTCCATCGGCTCCGCCCTGGCCATGGGCGCCCGGGCGGGCGCGAAGAACATGAACATGGAGTTCATCCAGTTCCATCCCACCACCTTCTTTCACCGGGCGGACCGGCGCTTTCTCATCACCGAGGCCATGCGCGGCGAAGGGGCGAAGCTCGTCAATTCCAAGGGCGAGGCCTTCATGACCCGCTACGATCCGCGCGCCGATCTCGCGCCGCGCGACATCGTGACCCGGGCCATCCTTGAGGAAATGATGCGCACAGGAGAGGACTGCGTCTATCTGGACGCCGCCGGACACATCAAGCGGCTCAAGGAATATTTTCCAAGCATCTACGCAAAATGCCTGGAATTCGGCGTGGACATCACCGCGCAGCCCATCCCGGTGGTCCCCGCCGCGCACTATTTCTGCGGCGGCGTGCTGGTGGACGCCCACGCCCGCACCACCCTGGACCGGCTCTACGCAGCCGGGGAATGCGCCTGCACGGGACTGCACGGCGCGAACCGCCTGGCCAGCGCGTCCCTTCTGGAATGCCTTCTCTGGGGATGGAGCGCGGGCGCGGACATCAGCGCCAGGATCGCCAATAAGGCAAGCCTGTCCAAGCATCTGCTTGAGTCCATCCCCGACTGGGTCAGCCCGGGCAGCGACAACAACGAGGACCCCGCGCTCATCGCCCAGGATTGGGCCACCATCCGCCACACCATGTGGAACTACGTGGGCATCAACCGCTCGTCCGCCAAACTCACCCGAGCCTTCGAGGACCTGCGCGACCTCAACAAGCGCCTGCACGATTTCTACCGGGAAACCCCCATGAGCAAGCCCCTGGTTGACCTCTTCCACGGCTGTCAGGCGGCCTATACCATTACCCTTGCGGCCATGCGCAACAAGCAATCCCTGGGTTGCCACTACCGGGTGAACTGACGCGAAAGGACGCTCTCAATCGAAAAAAACGCCGCCCAAGCTTGCCTGGGCGGCGTTTTCTTCGTTTGCTCGAACAGTGCGATCAGTCGATGGGGGTACGGATGCTGGGATCGAGCTCCTTGGCCTGCAGATAGTCGGCCCGGGCCAACGCGTCGTCGCCAACGGAATCCCACAGGCGGCCGCGGTTGGCGTAAAACAGCGGCTCATTGGGATTGATGGCTATGGCCCGGTTGTAATTGGCCAGAGCGCTTTGAAAATTGCCCTTCTCGTGCCAGGCCATGCCCCGGTTGTTGTGGGCGTTGGCGTCGTTTTCCGCAAGCTCGATGGCCTTGGTGTAATCCGCGATGGCGGAATCGAACTGGCGCAGCATGCAGTGCAGGTTTCCCCGGTTGTAGTAGGCTTCGGGATGGTTCGGGCGAAGGGATATGGCCCGGTCGAAATCGGACAGCGCGGCCTGGAGATTTCCCTCGGCGTAATACGCGTTTCCCCTGGCTAAGAGAGCCAGGGACATGGCCTCGTTGGATAGTCCCCCGGCGTCGATGGCCCGGGTGAAGTATTCCTCGGCCTTTTCATACTCCCCCTCGGTCATGGCCGAGCAGCCGGTCTTCACATCGTTCACGGCGCCGCAATACGCGATGGCGGACGAAAAAAAAGCGCAGACGAAAAAAAGCTGCGCGAAAACAAGCCTCCTCATGCCGCTCCCCCTGGGTCCTTGTCGTTCCCCGCCCCGGCCTTCCCCGGACGAAGGGCGATTTCCCCGCGATAGGCCCATTCCGTCTCGTGTGGCGCCCGTAAACCGCCGCGCCCCTTTCTTCGTAGCCATCTCGCAAGCCGTATGCGTATCCACCGGGAAGCATGCGGCGCTTCCCCGCGAATGCGGCCTTGGCCGCCGTCTACCGCTCTTCCTCGGCGCCCGCGTCGAAAGCGGGCGTATTGAGCTCGCTGTCGATCATATCCGCGTCCTCGGAGGAATACCGCACCACGTTGCGCAGATGAAAAAACGCCGTTTCATCCATGCTTTCGAAATCGATGGCCGTTCCTTCAGGAATGCTGCGGATGATTTTGGCCTGGATGCGGAACTTGATATTCTTGGACAAGGTGATGACGACCTTGCATTCCTTGCCCGGAGTGAAGCGAGGGTCGTACGAGCACAACACGCCCTTCATGCTGATATTTTGCGTCTGTACGGGAATCTTGTCGTCATCAAGGTAAATGACCGCGTTGAAGTGGGCCTGCACCCTGCTGCGCCGTC
This sequence comes from uncultured Desulfovibrionaceae bacterium, assembly GCA_937934715.1. Lineage (GTDB taxonomy): Bacteria > Desulfobacterota > Desulfovibrionia > Desulfovibrionales > Desulfovibrionaceae > CALGYO01. The sequence continues at coordinate 19,540 of CALGYO010000116.1, forward strand.
TTTTGTCGTCCGACATGCTCATCCTTTGGGCTTCGCCGGTTGGTTGAAAAATGAACCGGACCGCTCCTTGCCGCCCCAGTCACGGATTTCCCCAGGACCAACGGCGGGTCGCTCCCAAAAGCATTAGTACAGAGCGGATTTATTTTCAAAGACAAATTTCGATGACGCGCCAGACTCAAAAGCCCCTCAAGCCCGGGAATCGCGACGCGAAGGAGAGATCTGGCCGGGCCGGGAAAGGACGAACCGCATCCCGGCCCGAAAACAGAGGCTATTCGAGGCCCAGGGCCTTGACCACGGCCCGGCAAAACTGGGGCAGATCGTCCGGCGTGCGGCTGGAGATGAGGTTGCCGTCCACCACCACGGCTTCATCGACCCAGGTCAGTCCGGCGTTCACCACGTCGTCCTTGATGGCGAAAAAGGAGGTTCCTTTCTTTCCCTTGAGGATGCCGGCCGAGGCCGGGACCCAACCCGCGTGGCAGATCATGGCCACGGGCTTGCCCTGGTCGAAGACGGCCCGGGTGAGATCCACGCAGGCCTTGTGGCGGCGCATATGATCCGGGGCGTAGCCGCCCGGGATGACCAGGCCGTCAAGATCCCCGGCCTTGACTTCGCCGTAGGCCGCGTCCGTTTTGGCGCCTGGCAGGCCAACCTTGCTCGAATAGGTTTTTCCCTTTTCAGCGCCCACCACCAGGACCTTGGCCCCGGCTTCCTGGAGCCTGTAGTACGGAATCCAGAACTCAAGCTCATTATATAAGGCGTCGATGAATATCGCGACGGTCTTTTGCGCCATAACGAACCTCCTGGCATTGCGTCCACAACATGAGCGCAAGCGAATTTCAAAAAAAGATACGCTGGTTCAAAACCATTTGTATGACAAAACGACATCATGTTCCTTATGAAAGGCGCCTTAGAAGATCAGGACCGTATACCCGTCATTCAGGTAACGCTGCATTCCTGGGTGGCCGTGCATGTCGTCGAGCAGGGCGAGCCCCTCCTTTTCAACGGCGGCGGTGGCGCCCATCATGTGGGAACAGGCCCGGCAGGCCCCGGCGAACAGCCCGAGGGATTTGGTGTTTTCAAAAAGCGCGTGCATCTTGTTGGTTTCATCGGCCAGAAGCGCCACAAGCTTGACCGAGGCGCCTTCCAGCACGATTTTGGCTTGGCAGCCTTTTTCATGCATGTCTATGGCGTTCAAGAGCACGTGGATGAAACAGGGAAGGTCGTCGCGAAAGGCGAACAGAACGACTTTTTCCGGCATGCCGGTCTCCTTTTGCCGCGCGGTTCAAGGAACGCCGTCCGGAAGGACGGACTCCATCGAACCGTCGCGTCCCCATAAAAAAAGGCCGGGAGTCTCCCCCCGGCCGGTCGCGTCAGGCGTTCTGGGCGGGCGGCGTAAAAACGCGCGTCCCCAGTTCCTTGTCCAGCATGAAAAGACCGCCTTGCGTCTTCTCCACCATCTTGAGCTTGTTGATGACGTCAGAGACGTTGGCTTCCTCTTCGACCTGCTCGTCTATGAACCAGTGCAGGAAGCTGACCGTGGCGTGGTCTTTTTCCTTGATGGCCAGATCCATCAGGTTGTTGATGCGCGCCGTAACCTGCTGCTCGTGCTTCAAGGTCTCCTCGAACGCATCGAGGGGCGACGCCCACTCGCTCGGCGGCGCGTCGATGCCCTGCAGGATCATCCTGCCCCCGCGCTCGATGACGAAGGAGAAGAATTTCTCGGCGTGGAAACGCTCTTCCTGATCCTGCACCCGCATCCAGTTGGCGAACCCGGGCAGGCCGAGATTCTGGAAATACGAGGCCATGGACAGGTAGAGATAGGCCGAATAGAGCTCCCATTTCACCTGTTCATTGAGAGCCGCATCCATTTTCTTCGAGAGCATGGATTAGTCCTTTTTCCAAAGACCGTGAAGGTTGCAGTATTCGCGGGCGGACACCGAGGCGGCTTCGATGCAGAACTCCGCCTCCGGCGCGTCGCCGGGTTTGAGAAATTTTCTGTAGACCTTGCCGTCGGCGATGAGTTCGATCCACTCGATGTAGTGTTTTTCCTCCATCGGATGGGCCACGCTTCCGACGTTGACCTTGTAGCCGCTGGCGGTCTTTTCGATCACGGGGACGTGCTTTTCCTTGGCGGCGTCCACGGTGTTCTCCTTGAAGAGCTTCATGGGCTGTCCGCAACAGACCAACTCGCCGCCGCCTTCGTGCAAAACTTCAACGATGTTTCCGCACACTTCGCACTTGTAGACTTCCAGCCGCTGCGTCATTTGAACGATCCTCCTTGCTTAGGTTCGCGAGCCGCTCGGCATAAACCTTGGCGGCCCACAATGATCAATTCCATCTAAGCCATTATTTTGCACATTTTTCAAGAGTAATACCCATACCACATTTGTCCAGAGCAACCAACAGGATTCCACGAAGTCCCCGCCGGACCGGTCATCGCGCCGGCCATGGCGGCGGCGGACGGTAAAGTTATTTCCCATTCGGCCGATCAAAGGCGTAGGAATAGATTTTTACGAGATTGAATCGCGAGGCGATGATGCGCACAGCACTCTGGATTTCCGGCATGGCGGCTCTCGGGCTGCTCGTTTTCCCGGGCGCCGGCGCGGGACAGACCCAAGGCGCGTCCCAGGCGGGCGCCGCCCCCCTGCCCGTCATGCTGGACATCCGGGATGCGTCCGTCGCGCCCGTTCCCGAGCGCATTCCCAAGCCGTTCGTCCCCGGCGCGGCCAAGCAAAAATCCTCAAAACCGAAAAAGCCAAAACAGCCCAGGAACCCGGCCGCGCCCAGATCCCAGGCCGCAGCGCAAGCGCCACGGGACGTCGCGCCCAAAAGCCAGGTCAAGCCCAACGCGGGACTGCCCCCGGCGCCGCAACAGGATCCCTTCGCCGCCCCGGAAGGCGCGCCCCCTCTGGTCGTCGCGCCCGCGGAAAAGATATCGCCCATCGTGCCTTATGTGGACGAAACGCCCCAGGCGGCGAATCAGACCGCCAACCAGGACGACTACAAGCCCGCCTCGCCGGACGCCTCGCCCGAGCTTGCGCCCGCGCCCGCTCCGGCGGGCGCCCCCCAGGCCGCTCCGGCCGGGCGGACCGGACAGGCGGGACAGCCAGGCCCGGAACCGGCGGCCGCAAGCCAGCCAGCGCCCGTGAACCCGCAAAACCAGACGACGCCTCAGACGTCGCAATAACTCGTGGGAGGACACGCCATGACGCTCATACTCGCCATGCTGCGCGCATGTATCGAAAACATATGGCCGGCCGCGGGGCTTCAGGGACGGCTTGCGCCCTGTCCCGCGCGTCTTTCGAACAACCAGGAACGAGCGGCGCGCCGCTAAGGAGACGACCATGTCGCGCGCAACCATACGCATCCTCGCGGCCGTGATGTGCCTGCTGGCGTTTTCCCTTGCGGGAAAAGCGCTCGCCGGGAAGAAACCCGTCCAGAGCTTTCCCGAAGTCGCCATGGACATGGCCGCCGACCTGGACAGGCAGATGGCGCCCAGGCTCGGCATCGGCGGACCGCGCAACTCCCGGGGCCTCTACTGGGTGGCGGTCACGGTCCCGGCCTCCCTGGACAATCTGGAGATGAGTTCGCCGCTTGGGCGGCTCATGGGCCAGGAGCTGGCCAGCGCCTTTGTGGCCAAGGGTTACAACGTGCAGGAGCTGCGCAAGACCCGGGAGATCGTTTTCAGCCCCCAAGGCGAATTCATGCTGAGCCGCGACGTGAACGCCCTGGCCACGAAGCGGGTCCTGACCACCCTGGTGGTGGCCGGAACCTACACGCCCACGGCCGTGGGCGTGCGCTTCAACGTGGAAGTCATCAACGCGGCCAACAACAACGTGGTGGCCATGAGCAGCCGGACCCTGCCCTACTCCCCGTCCGTGGGCATGCTTCTGGGATCGGCCGGGGGCGTTTTCAGCCAGCCCACGGTGGCCACAACCAACTATGCGGCTTTTGAAAAAAGCATGATCCCCTACTCACGCTGACAGCCCGGTTATAAAATGAAAAAGGCCGCTCCTGGTAACGGGTCGCGGCCTTTTTTAGCGCGTCGGCGAGGCTTAATGTCTCGTCTCGACAGGTTGGGCGTCTTTTAAGAGCGAGGCGGACAGATGGGGCGCGTCTTCGGGCTTGCAGGTGAAGATGGCGCTTTTTTCGCAGACCAGGGCCTTTTCCAGGACCTCGTCCATGTTTTCCACCTCGATGATCTCCAGATCCCGCAGAATGGCCTCGGGCACGTCCTTCAAATCCTTGGCGTTCTCGTTCGGGATGATCACGGTCTTGATCCGGCCCCGGTGGGCGGCCAGCAGTTTTTCGCGCAGACCGCCGATGGGCAGCACCCGGCCGCGCAGGGTGATCTCGCCGGTCATGGCCAGGTCATGGCGCACCGGGACGTTGAGCAGCGCCGAGACGATGGTGGTGGTCAGGGTGATGCCCGCCGAAGGGCCGTCCTTGGGGATGGCGCCCTCGGGCACGTGAATGTGGATGTCGATCTCCTTGTGGAAATCCGGCCGCAGTCCGAACAGCCCTGAACGCGAGCGGATGTAGCTCAAGGCCGCCTTGGCGGACTCCTGCATCACGTCGCCGAGCTTGCCGGTGATCTCCACCTTGCCCGTGCCGGGCATGATGACCACTTCCACCATGAGCAGCTCGCCGCCAAGCTCGGTGTAGGCCATGCCCGTGCACAACCCCACCCGGGAAAGCTCCTCGCGCACCCCGTAGCTGAACCTCGGCACGCCGAGATAGGTCTGCAGGTTCTGCATGGTCACCGCGAAGGTCTTGTCCCGTTCCTTGGCTTCCACCAGCTTGCGGGCGGATTTGCGGCAGATGGAGGCGAGTTCGCGTTCCAGGTTGCGCACTCCGGCTTCGCGGGTGTAGCGCCGGATGATTTCGAGCAAGGCGTTTTCGGATACCGTGAGATTCTCAGGCTTGAGGCCGTTTTCCTTCTGTGCCTTGGGCATGAGGAACCGGCGGCCGATGTGCATTTTCTCGGTCTCCAGGTAGCCGGGGATGCGGATGATCTCCATGCGGTCCTGAAGCGGCAGCGGGATGGTGTGCAGGGCGTTGGCCGTGGTGATGAAAAAGATCTTGGACAGATCGTAGTCCAGATCCAGGTAATGGTCGTTGAAGGCGTTGTTCTGCTCGGGATCGAGCACTTCAAGGAGCGCCGACGAGGGGTCGCCCCGGAAATCCGTGCTCATCTTGTCCACTTCGTCCAGACAGAAGACGGGATTGTTGTATTTCACCCGTTTCAGGGACTGGATGATCTTGCCGGGCAGCGCGCCCACGTAGGTGCGGCGATGGCCGCGAATCTCGGCCTCGTCGCGCACGCCGCCAAGGGACAGCCGGACGAACTCCCGGCCCATGGCCCGGGCGATGGATTTGGCCAGCGAAGTCTTGCCCACGCCCGGAGGACCCACCAGACAGAGGATGGGGCCCTTGATGCGCTCCACCAGGGTCTGGACGGCCAGATACTCCAGGATGCGCTCCTTGGGCTTGTCGAGGCCGTAATGATCCTCGTCCAGGATGGCCTTGGCCTTGCCGATGTCGAGATCGGTCTCCTGGAAGACGTTCCAGGGCAGATCGAGAATCCACTCCACGTAGTTGCGCACTACGGTGTATTCGGCCGAGGACGGCGGGGTCTGCCGGAGCTTTTTGATCTCGCGCAGGGTCTTCTCCCTGGCCTCGTCCGGCATGACCTTGTCCTTGAGCTTGGCCTCGAACTCGGCGGCCTCGGCGGAGGGATCCTCCTCCCGGCCCATTTCCTTGTTGATGGCCTTCAACTGCTCGTTGAGATAATATTCCTTCTGGTTCTTCTCCATCTGCTGCTTGACGCGATTCTTGATCTTCTTTTCGATGGAGGAGATTTCGATTTCGCCCTGCAGGAAGGAATAGGCCTCCTCCAGGCGCTTGTGCGGATCAAGCTCTTCCAGGACGTCCTGCTTTTTCAGGTAGTCCACCTTGAGATGCGGCATGACCGCGTCCGCCAGCTTGCCGGGCTGGGTGATGGAATTGATGGCCAGGATGGTTTCCGGGGCAAGCTTTTTGTTGATGCGTCCGTATTGTTCCAGCGCCTCCTGCACGGCGCGGATGAGCGCGTCGGCCTCGGGCCCGGCGCCGTCGTCCTCGGGCAGGCGGCTGACTTCCACCAGGGGGTAGTCCGCCTGGAAATCGCCGTCGGAATGCTCGGGATCCCATTCCGCCCTGTACAGGCCCTCGAAAAGCACCTTGATGGTGCCGTCGGGCAGGCGCAGCATCTGGAGGATCTTGCTGACCGTTCCCACGGAAAACAGGTCCGAGGGCTGGGGCTTCTCCGTTTCCGGGGCGCGCTGGGCCACCAGAAAGATCTTCTTGTCGTAATTGGCCACCGCATCCTCGATGGCGCGGATGGAGGCCTCGCGGCCCACGAACAGGGGCACGATGGAACGCGGGAACATGACCACTTCCCGCAGGCTCATCAGGGGAAGGCGTATGTCGTCGGAATAAACCCGATCTTCCTCGAGGGTGAAGCCTGTCATATAACCTCCGTCAACTTCGTGAAAAGGCGTGAGCGGTTAGGCGAAAAATCCGCCAGCCGCCCGGGATGGGCAAAACGTAAGACGGAAACGTCCGTTGTCAAATACCGGGGCGGACGGCGCGCGTCCGCCCCGGGAGTGGGCGGGCCGTATCGGCGCAAAGGACCGCGCCTTTGAGAACCGGTCTTGCCCCGGGGACGGCCCCGGCGCGCCGCGACGGTCTTCCCGCGGCGCCCCTGGCTCGCCCAGGAGCAGGACGCTAGGCCGTTTTGACTTCCTGGTGGTAGAACAGAAGCGGTTCCTGCCCTTTTTCCACCACAGCCTTGTTGATCACGCATTCCTTGACGCCGGTCAGGGACGGCAGCTTGTACATGATTTCGAGCATGATGTTTTCCATCACGTTGCGCAGGCCGCGCGCGCCGGTTTTGCGCTCGATGGCCTTTTCGGCGATGGCGTCCAGGGCGTTGTTGGTGAAGCGCAGGCGCACCTTGTCCAGGTCGAAAAGCTTCTGGTACTGCTTGACCAAGGCGTTTTTCGGTTCGGTCAGGATGCGGACCAGGTCTTCGCGAGTGAGCTCCTCCAGGCTGGTGATGATGGGGATGCGGCCCACGAATTCCGGGATCAGGCCGAATTTGATCAGATCGGCCGGATGGGTCTGGGTCAGAAGTTTGGCCGCGTCCTCCTCGCGCCTGCTCTCGATCTTGGCGCCGAAGCCGATGCCCGCGCCGCGTTCGCGCTGCCCGATGATCTTGTCGAGACCGATGAAGGCGCCGCCCACCACGAAGAGGATCTTGCTGGTGTTCAGGCGGATGAATTCCTGCTGGGGATGCTTGCGGCCGCCCTTGGGAGGAATGTTGGCCTCGGTGCCCTCGATGATCTTGAGCAGCGCCTGCTGCACGCCTTCGCCCGAGACGTCCCGGGTGATGGAGGGGCTGTCGCCCTTACGGGCGATCTTGTCGATCTCGTCGATATAGATGATGCCCCTCGAGGCGGACTCGATATCGTAGTCGGCGTTTTGCAGGAGCTGCACCAGGATGTTTTCCACATCCTCGCCCACGTAGCCCGCCTCGGTGAGGGTGGTGGCGTCCGCGATGGCGAAGGGGACCTTGAGAATCCTGGCCAGCGTCTGGGCAAGCAGGGTCTTGCCCGAGCCGGTGGGGCCGATCAAGAGGATGTTGCTCTTGTCGATCTCCACGTCGTCGGGGCCTGTGCCGGAATAGTAGACGCGCTTGTAGTGGTTGTGCACGGCCACAGCCAGGATCTTCTTGGCCTGGTCCTGGCCGATGACGTACTCGTCAAGCAGGCGCTTGATTTCGGCGGGCGGCAAGAGCTTGCCGGTTCCGGTTTCCTCGGACAGGCTTTCCTGGGCGATGATCTCGTTGCACAGGGAGACGCATTCATCGCATATGTAGACGTTCGGTCCGGCGATGAGGCGCTGCACCTCGTCCTGGTTCTTCCCGCAGAAGGAACAGCACAATTCCTGCGAGAGCTGACTTTTCTTTTTGGTCATAGATACGTCTCCGTTTAGCGCCGGCGAACGGGCAAAGCGGACGAAAAGCGCATGTCCGCCGAGCCCAAGGTTCTATTCCGCGTCCTTGCCCTCTTCCGGGTCCCTGGACGTGATGACCTTGTCGATGAGGCCGTATTCCACGGCCTCGGCGGCGCTCATGAAATAATCCCGCTCCGTGTCCTGCTTCACCTTTTCAATATCCATGCCGGTGTGCTTGGCGAGAATCTCATTCAGGCGCTCGCGCATGCGCAGGATTTCCCGGGCGTGGATGTCGATGTCCGAGGCCTGGCCCTGGAAGCCGCCCATGGGCTGGTGGATGAGGATGCGGCTGTTGGGCAGGGAGTAGCGCAAGCCCGTCGCCCCGGCGCACAGAAGCAGCGCGCCCATGCTGGCGGCCTGCCCCATACACAGGGTGGAGACCGGGGGCTTCACGTACTGCATGGTGTCGTAGATGGCCATGCCCGCCGTCACGGAGCCGCCGGGGGAATTGATATAGAGATGGATTTCCTTTTCCGGGTCCTCGGACTCGAGAAAAAGCAGCTGGGCGCAAATAAGGTTGGCCACGTGGTCGTCCACGGCGCTGCCGAGCAGAATGATCCGGTCTTTGAGCAACCGGGAATAGATATCATAGGCCCGTTCCGCGCGGCCCGTCGTCTCAATGACAATAGGGATAGCGGTCATGAGAATCCTTCCATGAGAATCGGCGGTTAGGGGTGCGTAAGGATGGGCCGCCCCGGAAGCGTCTCCGGGACGGCTCATACGATATATAGCGTCACATCCTTGATCGCGCAAGGAGCGACGGGGACGGCCGGAAGGGCTGACCGGCGGCGCGGCCGCTGGCGCGCGGAACCGGCGCCAAATCTTTGACCGTCGCGCCGGGCTAGTCTTCCTTCTTCTCGTCCTCCGCGGCCTTGGGCGGGACCTTCTTGATGTCCGCGGCGCCGTACATGAGTTCGATGGCCTTGTCCGCGAGCAGTTTGTCCTTCACCGCGATGATGAGTCCGTTGTCCTCGTAGTACTGCTTCAAGGTGAGCACGTCCTGTCCGGTCTGCACGGCCAGCTGATTGAAGTAGCCGTCCATTTCCTGGGGCGCCACGGAGAGGTCCTCCTTGGCGGCCACGGCCTGGAGCAGGATCTGGCTTTTCACCAGATCCTCGGCGCGGCTTTGATACTCTTCCTTGAGGCCTTCCACGGTCTTGCCCATGGCTTCGAGGTTTTTGCCCTTGCGCTCGATCTTGTCCACATACTCCTCGACCAGGCGGTCACGGTGCATTTCGACCACGGAGCCGGGCAGGGGGAACTCCACCTTGGCGAGAAGCTCGTCCAGCATGGTCTTCTGGGCGGCGGCCTTGTGCAGGTCGGTCCGGGATTTCTTGTAGGAGGCGGCGATGGTTTCGCGCATCTTGGCGAGACTTTCGAAGTTGCCCGCCTGCTTGGCGAACTCGTCGTTGAGTTCGGGCAGGATCTTCTCCTTGATCACATGGACCGTGGTCTTCATGAGCACGGTCTTGCCGGCCAGATCCTGGTTGATGAAATCCGCCGGGAAGGTGATTTCGCCCTCGCCTTCGCCGCCGGACTTGATGGTCATGACCAGCTTTTCGAAATCCTCGAGAGCCTGTCCCTCGCCCAGGGTGAGCTGAAAATTCTCGGCCTTGACGCCGGGCAGGGGCTGGCCGTTCTCGAAGGCCTCGAAGCTCACCACCACCACGTCGCCGTTTTTGGGCTCGCGGTTGTCGCTGATGGTCTTGACCTCGGCCTGGTTGGCGCGGATGCGCTCGATCACGGCTTCCACGTCGCTGTCCTTGACCTCGACCTCTTCCTCTTCCACGGCCAGGCCCTTGTACTGGGGCAGCTCGAAGGCCGGGGCGTGCTCGAAGCTGAAGGAATAGGCGAAGGATTCGCCGCGCTTCAGCTCACCGGCGTCCACGTCGATGCGCGACAGGGGAGCGGCGCCGATTTCCCCCATGATCTCATTGATATGGACGTTCAAAAGATCATTGGAGGCCTCGGCCAGGATCTGTTTTTTGAAACGGGATTCGATGACGCTGGCGGGGACTTTGCCCTTGCGGAATCCCTTGATATCCACCTGGCCCTTCATGATGGCGATGGTGGCGGCGAAAGAGGCTTCCACTTCCTCGGCCGGGACTTTCACTTCGACTTTGGTTTTGACGGCCGATTCTTCAATCACGTTATATTCCAAGGTAATCCTCCGGATTTTTCGCTTGCGCCGGACTTGGCCGGCCAAGCGGGTTGTGTTCGTATTTGTATCTGGGGGAGCAAAATGAAAAATGATACGCTAGTCTTTCGAAAAAGAAAAGGTCCGAAAAGGCGGATTTCGCCGGTTTTCCCGGAAATCCGGCCCTTGAACGCGGCCGCTCCCCGCTCCCCGCCGATCGCCCCCCTTCCGCGCTCCCCCACAATGCCGGGCGCCCAAGGGGAAACAGGACCCATCCCGGAAAGACGCGGCGCGGTCCGGGGAAAAGCAAACGGGGCGGCATCCCGCTTAAGGCGTCATCGCGCGCGAATCCCGGGACGCGGCGCGCCCCGGGTCCCGGACGAAAACGCTCAGGTTCGCCCCGCCGCGAAGGATCCGCTCGGGGCGCCCGGGGCGCCCGGGCGCCGGAAGAGCCATCGTCCACCATAAGACCGGCCCCGGGATTCGTGAAGGGCCTTGCGCGTCATTTCGCAAGAAACGCCGCCTTGGGGTTCAAATCTGGACCCGCACGCCGAAGTCAACCATGTCCTCCGGGGGGATGCCGTAATAGTCCGCCGGGCTGGCCGCATTTTTCAGCATGACGCCGAAGATTTTCCTGGTGATCCGGCCCATGGGCGCCGAAACGGTCGCGACGGGCGATTCCCTGCCGAGAATGTAGGTGATCTCCCGCAAGGAAATGTGCGGGTCGAGATTTTCCGCCTGGCGCAACAGCAGCGCCACATTGGGCGACTCCATGAATCCGTAGCGCCCGATGACGTGGCGGACCTCGGGCGTGATGGCCTTGATGAACAGGCGCCGCCCGGAAGCGACCCGGGGCTCGTTTTCCGTGAGCACGGTCAAGATGATGGTGGTCTGGGGCAGGACCTTGAATCGTTTCAGGAGATTGACCAGGGCGATGGGCGTTTTTTCCAGCGAGGCGGACAAGAAGACGCCGGTCCCGGGAATGCGCGTGAGGGACGACTCGTCGAGTCCGGTGAAAAATTCCTCCAGGTTGGACCTGTCCTTGTCAAGCTGGGAGGCCACGGCCATGCGTCCCGTGCGCCAGACCCGCATGATCAGGGCGATGGCCACGGCTGCGGCGATGGGGATCCAGCCGCCGCTGGTCAGTTTGAAGAGGTTTGCGCCGAAGAAGGCGAAATCCATGGCCAGGAAAACCGCCGCAGGCGCGGCGATCCGCAAAAAATTCCACCGCCACAGGCGGCGGGCCACGAGATAGAAAAGGGCGGTGGTTATGCACATGGTTCCGGTGACGGCTATGCCGTAGGCGCCGGCCAGTCTGGCCGAACCGCCGAAATGGGCGGCGAGCCCGAGGCAGGCCAGCATCATGAGAAAATTGACGCCCGGGATGTAGATCTGCCCTTCCATGTCCGCCGAGGTGTGCCGCACCCGCACGCGCGGCAGGTAGCCGAGCTGGGAGGCCTGGCGCGTCAGGGAGAACACCCCGGAAATGACGGCCTGGGAGGCGATGATGGCGGCCATGGTGGCCAAAACGACCATGGGAAGGGTCAGCGCCTCCGGAACCAGGCTGAAGAACGGGGATTCGGCCATGGCCGGGTCCCGCAAAAGCAGCGCGCCCTGGCCGAAATACAGGCACAACAGGCTCGGCAAGGCCAGTCCGTACCAGGCCAGGCGGATGGGACCGGCGCCGAAATGCCCCATGTCGGCGTAGAGGGCTTCGCCTCCCGTGACGCAAAGGACCACGGCCCCGAGCGCGAGAAAGGCCTTGAGCCCGCCCTGAATCATAAAGTTCGCGGCGTGCCAGGGATTGATCGCGGCCAGGACGGCGGGGGTGGCGGCGACGGAGGCGACGCCCATGGCGGCGATGCTGAGGAACCAGATCACCATGATGGGCCCCATGACCTTGCCGATGACGCCCGTCCCCTTGCTCTGGAGCAGAAAAAGCCCCAGCAGGATGACCAGGGCGATATGGGTGACATAGGGCGCGGCGGCTTTGGTGACCACATTGAGCCCCTCCACCGCCGAAAGCACGGAAATGGCCGGGGTGATGGCGCCGTCGGCGTAGAGGAGCGCCGCCCCGAACACGCCGATGCCGGCCATGAACGCGCCCCGCCGCACGATCCCTTTTTCCAGAAGAAGCGCCAGCAGGGAAAAGATGCCGCCTTCGCCGCCGTTATCCGCCCGCATGACATACAGGGCGTATTTGACGCTGATGACCAGGATGAGCGACCAGAAGATCAGGGAAACCACTCCCAGGATGTTCTCGGGAACGGGTTCCACCCGGGGATATTCATTGAAGCAGGCCTTGATGGCGTACAAGGGACTCGTGCCGATGTCTCCGAAGACCACGCCCAGGGCGCCGAGCGCCAGGGGCAGGGCCTTTCCCGGCTCCTTCATCGATCCTCCTTTTGGGCTTCGCGCCAAAGGGGCGCCGTAACCGCCCGCCTTCGTGGCGGACTCGCGGCCGGGCCAGGGACAATCATGACGGCTGCCTTGGGTTCCCCCGCCGCCGTACGTTCGACTATGGAGACGAAGACGTTCTTTATCAACCCGTTGAACGCCTTCGATCGGTCCTGGCGCCGAATTCATGGCGCGAAAAGGTTGGCCAAGCGGCGCCTCTTCCAGTCACGGCGCCCTCACAGCCGCCGGAGATGAGGCAAAAGCGCGAACGCGCCCGGACCGGGGCTCAAGGACAGGAAAACAAGGAGAGCCGCCGCGTAAAGACCTGGGCTCGGACGGCCGTGTCGAGCCATTGCGGTTGCGTCTCATCCGGCGTTTCCGAGATCAGTATGGCGTCCACGCAATGGAAGGGATTTTCCGTCAAGAGGACGGAAGCCGGGCGCATGACGGAATCCCACTCGCCGTCCTCCAGGGTCCAGTAGTTCAAGAACCCATAGAGCTTCAACATGGCGGCGGGGTTCGCGATTTTTACGAACGCCAGGGACCGGGGTTCCTCCAGTTTCACATTGACATACCGCATCCGCCCGTCCTGACCGATGGAAACGCTCACATCCTTGTACTCTTCGACAAAGCTGAAAAAGAAAATGATCAGCAGGGCGAGGAGCTGGCAGGCCGCGCCCCGCAGGAGGCGTTTGCCGGACAGAAGCTGCCCCGCCGCGAAAAGGGCCAGCACGGCGAAGATGGGGACGCCAAGCGGCAAGGAGCCGTACAGATCCGTTCCGGCGTGATCCAGGAAATCGTAGGGCAGGTAATAGCCGAAATGAAAATACGGAATGAAGGAGAACAGGGCGTCGTACTGCAGGGCATAGGTCCTGTTGTCCAGGAAAAGGTTCGGGGACTTCAGGGCGAGCATGGTCAGGCACAGGGAAAGGGCGAGGAAAGGAAGGGCCATGAGACGCTTCGAGAAACCGCTCTCCTTCACCCAGGCGGCGAATCCGGCGGCGAGAAAGGGCATGGCCGCCGCCCAGTTTCTCGCGGCGTAGGACTCGCTGCCGTTGGCCCAGAGCATGGTGAAGAAATAGGCCCCGAAGATGACGCTTATCTTGCGGATGAAGGCGTCTTTTTGAAAGACGCCGGACAGAAGTCCGATGAAGCCAAGCAGCATAAGCGGCGCGTTGGCAATGATCCCGTGGTGGTAATCGAACAGGTTGATGATGATCCGGCCGGGAATGGCCAGGGGAGTGACCGGAAAAGCCGCGCTGGCGCCGCCGATGTAGTGGCCGAAGAAATGCTTGTTATAGAGGAGATAAAACAGAAAAAAGACGACGCCCATGAGGACGGCGACGATTTGCGGCCTGGTCTTTCCGCCGTTTCTGCGAAATTCCAGCAACAGGACGCAAAAGGCGACCGCCGCTTCCAGGGACATTTTCAGATGCAGGAACGGGAAAACAAAGAGAAAGGCGGACATGCCGTACAGCCGCTTGGCGGACCGGCATTCCCCCAAGGTCAAAAGATACAGCAGGAGGCAGTTCACGCAAAAGAGCATGATTTCGGAAAAAAAGAGCCGGAAATAAAAAAGCAGGGGGCAGGAAAAGAGGATGGCCGCCATGGCGCCCAGAACGGCCGTAGCGGGAAAGCGCCGTCGCAAGGCGAAAAACAGGATACCCATTCCGAGGCACCCCACGCCGAAGGAAACCCAGCGCGCTCCGTCCAATTGGAAATGGTGGATGGCCAAGGCGCCGATCAAGGGGTAGACGACGGAGTGAATCAGACCGCCCTTGGCCAGGGAGGGGCTTTCCTTCTGCACGCCCCAGGACGGGAAGGTTTCCAGAAAGGCGTTCCATGTCTTGCCCGAGGCGTAAAACCCCTCCCCTTCGCAGACGCCGAGTCCATAGGACACGTACCGGATTTCATCGCCCGTGAAATTCAGGCGCTGGATGAAAAAGACATGCAAAGCCCAGAGCGTGAAAAGAAGAAGGACAACGGCCAGATATTCGGATGGATCGATGCGAAGGCTTCTTGCGCCGCCCTTCTCGCCGGAATGTTTCATGCGACTCGACCTACCATGCGACGCAGCGGCCAAGGCCGGGCGTCCGTATTCATGCGCGCCCGTCACCGCCCCGGTCATCGTTCTTTGCGGGGCGCGCGGCGCTTCTGCCTTCCTGTTTCGCGCCCGAACGCGGGCGTCAGCGTTCTCAAACCGTATGGAGACGGGAAAAGGCCGTATTCTCGCCACGGCGGGGAAACGGCGTTCTCATGGCGCCGGGAGCGCAACCTGCGCCACGATTCGCCGTTCGAAATGATCCGATCGGCCACGCTCGTCCGGGTCCGCGGCCGCTGCCGTTCGAGCAGATCGTTCCGCCTTATCCGCTTTCCGTCATAAAATGGGGGCAAGGGAAGATCAAGGGCATATGATCTCAAAATACGGGTAGTTAGCGTAAATTCTGAAGCGCTTCACGGCGTCGAGGTTCGGGTATTCCAGGAAAAACCCGTAATCCCCCTCCCCCATACCGGCCTGTCTGAGATCGCCGCGTTGCGCATCGGCGGACGCGCTCGCCGCAATCACGCCCTCTATTTCCAGAAAGAGCCTTGGATGCTCTTCAGGATCGGCCGGATTCCACATCCAGCCGGAAGCTCCCCGGGCGTCCACCTTTTCCACCACGCCATAGGGCATGCCCAGCCTGCAGATCTTGACCGGAGACTGGCCCGCAAGCTCGTCCTCATGATAAAAGCGCACCTGGACCGCGTGTTCATGACCATCAAGATACGTTCCCGGGATGTCGCAAAAAAGCCCATGATTCCCGGAAGCCACTCCCGCCTTGAGGAGGTCTTCCCGGAACAAGTCCGCCTCCCCTTTCCCGGCGAGCGCGCCGTCCACGAAAACCTCGTAGCGGATGGGACGGGCGTCTTCGGCATCCCTGGCCCACCCCTCGATGGCGGTGGAATGCGCCCTGATGAAAAACTCGAACGGCGCCGCCCGCACGCTTTCCACGTATTTCTTGGGCGAAGGACGGATGCCCAAGGCGGCGCGGCGCACGGCTTCCGGCGCGGGCGCGAGCCCAAGGAAGCGCAGGACTTCGCGCAAACGGCCTTGCGGGTCTTCGAGAAATTCCTCGTAGGAGGCGGGCCAGACTGGGCGCCCGCCCGAGAGAACGGTTCCGATGACCTGGTCCTGTTGTTCGCGGATGCGGCGCAGGGCGTGAAGAATATCCCGGCGTTCCGCCACATGGACGCGGACCGCGGCGGCCACGGGATCCCGGGCCACCATGATGAAGCGCGGATTGCGGAAAAGTCCGTAGAGCTCCGGCGCGACGATTCCGGCGTACTTGAATCCCCAGACCGGACGTTCCCTGTCGTAGAGGGCGATGCGCGCCGCAAGAGCCGCCACCGGGGCGGAATCGCCGGGGCGGGTCACATGCTCGAACAACAAACGGGAAATGTGCGGGTTCTGGTAGGTTTCGTCGAGATCATCGCCCATGAACACGCCGCATTCATGGAGCGCCCGGGCCATCATGGAGGTTCCGGAGCGCTCCGCCCCCAGAACGATGACCGTCAACGGCGCCCTATCCCCAAGCGCGGCGGGCGGCGCCGTTGCCGCCGTTTCAGGCGGTTTTTCGCCCATTGTCTCCGCCGCTTCGCGATCCGCCGGCTTCGCCTTGCTCCAACAGGCTCCCTATCGCTTTTTTCAGGCCGGCGGTGTCTATGCCGAGCATGGCGCGCAAGGTTTTTTGCGGACCATGCTCCACAAAGGCGTCGGGAATGCCCAGGCGCCGCACGATCTTGCCGGAAAGCGCTCCGGCGTCGGAGGCCAGTTCCAGGACAGCCGAGCCGAAACCGCCTTGCAGGGTCCCCTCCTCGGCCAGGAGAATCCGGTCGAAGCGCCCGAAGAGAGCCAGGATATCCCCGGCGGGCAGTGGCTTGATGAACCGGGCGTTGTACACGGCCACGCGCTTTCCCGTGGCCGCCTCGATCTCTTCCGCCGCCGCTCTGGCGGGGTGGACCCGGCTGCCGATGGCGATGACCAGGGCGTCCTCGCCGTCGCGCACAAGCTCCCCTTCGCCAAGGGGAATGGGCTTGGGATCCGCCTCCGGGACGGCGCCCACGCCCACGCCGCGCGGATAGCGCACGGCCGAGGGGCCGGGGTGGCCGTAGGCGGTCATGAGCATGCGGGCCAGCTCCGCCTCGTCCTTGGGCGCCATGAAGGTCAGGTTGGGGATATGGCGCAGGTAGGCCATGTCGTAGGCGCCGTGGTGGGTGGCGCCGTCCTCGCCCACCAGTCCGGCCCGGTCCAGGCAAAAGACCACGGGCAGGTTCTGCAGGCAGACGTCGTGCACGATCTGGTCGTAGGAGCGCTGCAAAAAAGTGGAATAGATGGCCACGAAGGGTTTGAAGCCCTGGGTGGCGAGCCCGGCGGCGAAGGTCACGGCGTGCTGCTCGCAGATGCCCACGTCCACGAACTGCTTCGGAAAGGCGCCCGCGAATTTGGCCAGGCCCGTGCCTTCGGGCATGGCGGCGGTGATGGCCATGACTTTGGAGTCCCTGGCCGCCAGCTTGGAGATGGTCTCGCCGAAGACCTCGGTGTAGGAGCGGGGGGAAAGCTTGCCTTTCTCGGGCGCCCCGGTTTCGGGCTCGAAGGAACCCACGCCGTGGAAATAGGTGGGGTTGGTCTCGGCCGGAGCGTAGCCCTTGCCCTTCTTGGTCAGGACATGCACCAGCACGGGCCCGTCGATATGCTTGACCTGCTCGAAGACCTCGGCCATGCGCTTCACGTCGTGGCCGTCGATGGGCCCCAGATAATTGAAGCGGAAGGCCTCGAAGAGCATGCCCGGAGTGAAGAAGCTCTTGAAGGATTCCTCGCCTTTGCGCACATAGGTCACGAGCTCTTCGCCCAGGGGCTTGCCCTTGAGCCAGGACTCCATCTCGCGCTTGAAGCGCATGACCCAGCGGTGGGACAGATTGCGGCTCAAAAAAAGCGACAACGCGCCCACGTTTTTCGAAATGGACATCTCGTTGTCGTTTAAGACCACGAGCATCCTGCCGCCCCAGCCCCCGGCCTGGTTGAGGCCCTCGTAGGCCAGCCCGGCGGTCATGGAGCCGTCGCCGATCACGGAAATGACGTTGTAGTCCTCGCCCTTGAGGTCCCGGGCCATGGCCATGCCGAGCCCAGCCGAGATGGAGGTGCTGGAATGGCCCACGCCGAAATGGTCGTAGGGGCTCTCGGCGGGCCGGGGAAAGCCGCTGATGCCGCCGAAGGTGCGCAGGGTGTGGAACTGCTCCAGCCGGCCGGTGAGAATCTTGTAGGCGTAGGCCTGGTGCCCCACGTCCCAGATGATCTTGTCCCTGGCGGGATCGAAGGCTTTCATGAGGGCCAGGGTCAGTTCCACCACGCCGAGGGACGGCGCCAGATGGCCGCCGTTCATGGAGACCGTGTTGATGATCACCCGGCGCAATTCGTCGGCCAGGGCGGCCATGTCCTCGGGGCATAGGCCCGCCACGTCCGACGGCTTGACCAGCCTGGCGATGATCTTCGGGGAAACGTCAATACTCTCGGGCATCATCCATCCTCACGAAACGCGCAACCGGCGTTCCTGGAAATACTTCGGCGCTTCTTCACGAGACCGGCGCGCATCGCCCTTTGCGGCGCTACGAAACGCGCTCCACGATATACTGGGCGAGATCCCGCAGGAAATCGGCGTGTTCGCCGGAAAACGGCGTCAGACTGTCGAGGGCCTCGTCGACGCGAGATTGGGCCATGCGGCGGCTTTGGTCAAGACCGGCCAGGGCCGGATAGGTGGCCTTGCCCTGCCCCTCGTCGCTGCCCACGGGCTTGCCCAGGTCCTTTTCGTCGCCCACCACGTCCAAAATATCGTCCACGATCTGGAAGGCCGCGCCGATGGCCGCGCCGTAGGACCTGGCCCGGGCCACGTCCTCGTCGCCCGCGCCGGCCAGGATGGCGCCGCACGCGCAGACGGCGGTGATGAGCGCCCCGGTTTTCTTGGCCTGCATGGCCGCAAGCTCGGGCAGGGTCACCCCGCCCCGGCCGGTGTAGTCCATATCGAGCATCTGGCCACCCACCATGCCCGCGCTTCCGGCGGCCTTTACGGCCTCGGCCAGAGCGGCGGTCACGAGACGCGGATCGAGGGATGCGGCGCACGAGGCCATGAAGCCGAAGGCTTCCGTCAGGAGAGCGTCCCCGGCCAGGATGGCTTCCGCCTCGCCGAACTGTTTATGACAAGAAGGCTTGCCCCGGCGCAGGTCGTCGTCGTCCATGGCGGGCAAATCGTCGTGGATGAGGGAATAGGTGTGGATCATCTCGAACCCGGAGGCGAACGGCAGGACGTCCTCGCGCCCGGCTCCGCACAGCTGGGCCCAGACCATGCACAAGGCCGGGCGCAGGCGCTTGCCGCCCGCCATGAGGCTGTAGCGCATGGGCGCGAGCAGGGTTTCGGGCGTTCCCCGTTTTGCAAGCTCCGGCAAAAGCCGGGTCTCGAAATACGTTTCCAGTCCGGCGGCGTACGCCCCGAGCCGTTCCTTAATCGTCGCGCTCACCCAAGCCTCCCTTGGCGTCGTCCCCGGCGTCCGTTTCCACCTCAAAAGCCTCAAGGCCGTCTTTCGTAACCTTGCTGATTTCCATTTTGGCGGCGTCAAGTTTTTTGCGGCAGGCCGCCGCCAGCATGAGCCCTTCCTTATAAAGCTCCACGCCTTTTTCCAGGGGCAGATCGCCCTCTTCCAGCCCGGCGACGATGCGTTCCAGGCGTTTCAACGACTGCTCGAAATTTTCTTTTTTCGCGGCCATGACTCCCTCTTTCTCGGGAAATCCTTTATTCGTCCGTCACTTCGGCCCGCACCCGGCCCTCATACAGAATGATCTCCAATTTGTCGCCCTTTACGGCCTCGTCTTCCCGGCGCAGGAACCGTCCGGTCCTGAGCGACGTGACTAGGCTGTAGCCGCGAGAAAGCGGCGCCTTGGGATCAAGGCCCTCAAGGCGCAAAGCGGCCCGCTCCAGCGCCCGTTCGCGGCCCTCCATGAACCGGCCGAACCCGGCTTCGAGCCGCGATGCGAGGGCGTCCAGGGCGCGCTCCTCCCGCTCCAGGCGCGAAGGTCCGAAGGCCGCGTCTAACCGCCTCTCCAGGGCGTCCGCCGCGTCCCGCCGGTCCCGTAAAAAGGCGCTTGCGGCCAGGACAAGCCGCCTGACCGCCGCCCCGAACGCGTCCGAAAGCCTTTCCAGCCTGGCCTGGGGCGAAAGCCAGGAAAGCCCGCGCGCGAGCCCCGCAAGCTCCTTTTCACGAAAAGCCAGAATACGCTCCATAGCCCGTCGCGCGCCCATTTCGAGATCGTCGATCCGCTGGACGTAGGCCGCGCGCTCGGGCCAGAGGAGCTGGGCGGCGTGACTCGGGGTGGCCGCGCGCAGATCGGCCACGAGGTCCGCGATGGTCACGTCCACCTCGTGCCCCACCCCGCAGACCACCGGGATGTTCGCCTGAAAAATGGCCTCGGCCACCTCCCGGGTATTGAAGGCCCACAGATCCTCCAGGGAACCGCCGCCGCGAATGAGGACCGCAGTCTGAGCCCAGCCGTCGGCGCAGACCTCGGCCAGCGCCCGGGCGATCATGCCGGGCGCGGCGTCCCCCTG
>CALGYO010000117.1 GCA_937934715.1 uncultured Desulfovibrionaceae bacterium
CGAGCAGGCAGATGGTCAGGCCTTTGCCGCCATGGGGGGGAACCAGTTTGGACATTGCTGAGGTCTCCTTTGCATTTTTTGTGGGATCGTATGTCATCGGCTAGGCGCTCTCCGCGCTTTTGGCGGACAAAAGCCTCCATATCCCGAAGGAGGCGACGGGCGCCGCCGGCCGTGGCGAGGCGGGCGAGTCTGACGCCCACTTTGTGAAAAAAAGAATTAGGTGAAAAAACCAACCGCTGTCAAGCGGGCGGGAGGGCTTTGACAAAGGTTATTTGCATCAGCGCGGAACAAGGCGTATTTGACGGGGCGCGCCGCTTCATTTATCTCGCATGCACGCGCGCCGTGCGGCGCGACGTCACCCCCTGCCAAGGACGGGACGGGCCTTCGCCCTACCGCCCGGAGGTCTATGAGCAAACTCTCCAATATCAGAAATTTCAGCATCATCGCCCATATCGACCACGGCAAGTCCACGTTGGCCGACAGGATACTGGAAAAAACCGGCATTTTGTCGGCCCGGGACATGCGGGAGCAGTATCTCGACCGCATGGACCTGGAGCGCGAGCGGGGCATCACCATCAAGGCCCAGACCGTGCGCATCCCCTATACGGCCAAGGACGGCAAGCGGTATATTCTGAATCTGATCGACACGCCGGGCCATGTGGACTTCAGTTACGAGGTTTCGCGCAGCCTGTCCGCCTGCGAGGGCG
Source organism: uncultured Desulfovibrionaceae bacterium (assembly GCA_937934715.1). Lineage (GTDB taxonomy): Bacteria > Desulfobacterota > Desulfovibrionia > Desulfovibrionales > Desulfovibrionaceae > CALGYO01. The sequence continues at coordinate 708 of CALGYO010000117.1, forward strand.
CGCTTCTGGTGGTGGACGCCACCCAGGGCGTGGAAGCCCAGACGCTGGCCAACGTGTTTCTGGCCCTGGAGCACAATCTGGAGATCATCCCGGTCCTCAACAAGATCGATCTGCCGAGCGCGGACGAGGAGCGGGTGCGGGCGGAAATCGAGGAAGCCATCGGCCTTGACTGCAAGGATTCCATCGCGGTGAGCGCCAAGACGGGGCTCAACGTGGAGGGGGTCATCGAGAGCCTGATCGAGCGCGTGCCGCCGCCCGAGGGCGATCCGGACAAGCCCTTGCGGGCGCTCATTTTCGACTCCTGGTACGATTCCTACCAGGGCGTCATCGTGCTTTTTCGCATATTCGACGGCTCGTTGGCCAAGGGGGACAGGATCAAGATGTTCTCCACCGGGGCGACCTTCGAAGTGACCAAGCTGGGCGCGTTTTCGCCGGGCGAGGTGGAGCTTGCGCGGATCGAGGCCGGGGAAGTGGGCTTTTTGTGCGCCAGCATCAAGAATTTGAGCGAAGCCAAGGTGGGCGACACCATCACGGGCGCGGACAAGCCGGCCGCCGGCCCCCTGCCCGGATTCCAGGAAATCAAGCCCATGGTCTTCTGCGGGCTGTACCCCGTGGAGGCGGCCGAATACGACATTCTGAAAACCGCCCTGGAAAAGCTCCAGCTCAACGATTCAGCCTTCACCTTCGAGGCCGAGACCTCCCAGGCTTTGGGCTTCGGGTTCCGCTGCGGCTTTCTGGGGCTCCTGCACATGGAGATCATCCAGGAGCGCCTGGAGCGGGAGTTCGGGGCCAATCTCATCGCCACCGCGCCTTCGGTCATCTACAAGGTGGATCGCCTCGACGGGTCCACCATATATATTGACAACCCGAGCAAGCTGCCCAAGGTTCAGGAGATCGCCACCCTGTCCGAGCCCTACGTGCGCATGGAGATTCACGTTCCCAACGAGTACGTGGGCAACGTGTTCAAATTGTGCGAGGAAAAGCGCGGGCGCCAGGTGGACGTGCGCTACCTGACCTCCACCCGGGTCATCATCACCTATGAACTGCCCTTCGCGGAAATCGTCTACGACTTCTTCGACCGGCTGAAATCCGCCACCCGGGGGTACGCCTCCCTGGATTACGAGGTCGTGGGCTACAAGCCGTCCGATCTGGTCAAGCTCGACATCATGATCAATGGAGACCCGGTGGACGCCCTGGCCGTGATCGTACACCGGGACAAATCCTATCCCTACGGCCGGTCCCTGGCGCTCAAGCTCAAGCGGGTCATCCCCAGGCAGCTCTTCGAGGTGATCATCCAGGCGGCCATCGGCAACAAGATCATCGCCAAGGAACGCAACGCCCCCCTTCGCAAGAACGTGACGGCGAAATGCTACGGCGGCGACATCACGCGAAAACGGAAGCTTCTCGAAAAACAAAAAGAAGGCAAAAAGCGCATGAAGCGCATGGGCAACGTGGAGTTGCCCCAGGAAGCCTTCCTGGCCGCGCTCAAGGCGGGAGACGAATAGTCTCCGCCCGCGGTCAAAACCTCCGGTCCTCCCCTCCGGACAAGGAATCTCGCAATGAATCCCAGATGGCACAAGGTCTTGCTGGAATACGTCGAAGCCCTGGCGGTCGCCCTTATTCTCGCCCTGGTCATCCGCACCTTCGTGGTGCAGGCCTTCAAGATCCCCTCCGGCTCCATGCTGGAAACCCTGCAGATCGGCGACCACCTTTTGGTCAACAAATTCATCTACGGCGTGAAGATGCCCTTCACCGGCAAGATTCTGTACCATGTGGACGACCCCCAGCATGGGGACATCGTGGTGTTCGAGTTCCCCGAGGATCCGGACAAGGACTTCATCAAGCGCATCATCGGCGCGCCCGGCGACGTGATCGAGATCAAGGACAAGGCCGTCTACCGCAACGGCGAGAAGCTCGACGAGCCCTACGTCCGGCATTCCGACCCCAACATCGTGCCGCGCCGGGACAATTTCGGCCCCATCACCGTGCCGGAAGGGAAGTATTTCGTCATGGGCGACAACCGCGAGGAATCCTACGATTCTCGGTTCTGGGGCTACGTGGACCGGGAGAAGATCAAGGGCAAGGCCTGGATCATCTACTGGTCCTGGGACGGCTTCCCCAACGTGCGCTTTGACCGCATCGGCATGACGGTGAAATAGTCCGGGAAGGCCGGGCGAACGGCCTGGGGATCGTGTTCTCGCGTTCGCGCCGGGGCCTCAGGGAGGATGCGGGGGACGGCGCCCGAGGCAGGGGCGCAAGGGCGCAGACGCCCTGACGGAGAACGCGGGCGCGGCCTTTTTAGCAGGCGCAGACCGCGACGGGCAGGTCGATGATGAAGGCGCTGCCCTTGCCGGGCGTGGATTCCGCCCGGATGGTTCCGCCGTAGTGCTCCACGATGTTCTTGCAGATGGCCAGCCCAAGGCCGGTGCCCTTGGGCCTGTCCGCCGTGGTGTCGCCCTTTTCGGCCTGATGGAATTTGTCGAAGATCTTCTCCAGGGACTCCGGCGCGATGCCCGAGCCCGTGTCCGCCACCTCGATGCGTATCCAGCCTCCGGCCGGAGAGAAGGCCCGCACGTCCACCCGGCCGGATTCCGTGAATTTGACCGCGTTGTTCAAGAGGTTGATGAGCACCTGGTTCAGCCGGTCCGCGTCGGCGCGCAGGCTGGGCAATCCGGGTGCGGCCGTCACGTTCAGGATCAGGTCCGGCTTGGCGGCGAAATCTCCGCTCACGGCCCGGCAGGCCTGGCTGATCACCTCCTCCACGTCCAGCTCCTGATCCCGCCACTCCGCCTTGCCCGACTCGATCTTGGACAGATCCAGGAAATCGTTGATGAGCCTTGTCAGGCGCTCGCCCTCGTTTTCGATGATGGCCAGGTTTTCCACGATGCGCCGCCCGCGCTTGCGCAACTCTTCATCATCCCCGGCGAACGGCAGAAAGGCCCGGGAGAAGTCCCGGTTGATGAGCTTGGCGAAGCCGAGCACCGAGGTGAGCGGGGTGCGCAGATCATGGGAAACCGTGGAGAGGAACGAGGATTTGAGCGCGTCGAGCTCGGTGAGGCGCTCGTTGGCCTCCTCCAGCTCCCGGGCTTTTTCCGCGAGCCGCTTGGTGCGGTCCTGCACGGCGCGTTTCAAATGGCGGTTGAGGATTTCCAGGCGCCGCTCGGCCCGTTCCCGGGCGGTGATGTCCACGGCCGCGCCCTCGATGAAGGCGAATTCGCCGCCCTCGTTCTTCACGGCGCGCGCGTTGATGAGCACCCAGATGGTCTGGGCGTCGCGGCGGATGAAACGGGCCTTGAACTGGGTGACCGATCCTTCCCGGTCGAGAGCGGCGATGAGGGCCTGGCGCTCCCGGGCGTCGAAATACACCTGGTCGTCGATCATGCGCACCTGGCTGGTCAGCTCTTCCGGTGAAGCATAGCCGAGCATGCGGGCCATGGATGGATTCGCGGAAAGAAACACGCCCGTGAGCGTGGTCTGGAAAATGCCTTCCGAGGCGTTTTCGAAAATGCCCCGGTATTTTTTCTCCGCGGCCTGAAGCTGGCCCACCATGTTCTCGATGGCGCTGCGCAGATTCTCAAGCTCCCCGAAAAAACGCATGTTCCTGAAGGCCGCCGCGTCCACGTCGCCCGCGCTGACCTTGATGGCGTAGCGCTCCACGGCCTTGAGCGGCAAAAACACGTTGCGCCGGAACATCAGGGCGATGATGGCCACCAGGACCAGGTTCAGGACGCAAATGCGCAGGAAGATGTTGATCAGGGATTCCCGGAGGGACTCTTCCATGAAGCGGGTGGCCGCGAAGACCTGCACCGAACCGATCGCCCTGTCCCCGAAGCGGATTTCCCGGGTCTCGGACAAAAGGCCCGCGCCTTCGATGGGCTGGCTCGTGACCGCCGCCCTCCAGGCGCCGTCGCGCGAGCGGCCGGAAAGGATGACCTTGGAGTCCGCGTCCCTCACGAGCACCCCGTAGATGCGCCGGTTGAGCATGGCGCTTTCGAGAATCTTGCCCACATGAACCATGTCCATGTTCCACAGGGAATTGGACAGGCTGGCGGACAACTGGGCCGCGCTCTCCTCCAGCCCCGCCCGCAGGCTCGCCAGGGACTGGGCGCGTTCGCGCTCGTAGTCCACGCCTCCAAACGCCGCCAGGACCAGGGTCGTCGCTGAAACGAGGTAGACAATGACGGTCTTGGATACCGAATCGCGAAATCGAAACATGTCTGGGGGCGTCTTCTTTTCCCTTGTAAGGGCGTTTCACTATCCGCCGTGACCAACGCGCGCACGACGCGCTCCATGTCCGCGGCCCGAAAGCGGCCCGGCTTGGTATGGATTCTTCATCTAACATTATTGAAAAAAAAACGAAACCCTCCACCGTCATTCCCCGCGTCATTCCTTTTTCGTCATGGCTGTTCCCGAACGCCGCGCCCAGGCTTGCCTGATCCCCGCGCTTGCCGTATCCTAATCAATCAGCGCCGGACATCGCACCCTTTTCGCGCCGTTCTCGCGCCAGGAGTCCGCCTATGAGTCTCGCCAAAGTGAGCGCCTTCGCCCTGCTCGGCATCGACGCCTTCCCCGTGGACCTGGAAGTGGATTTCGCGCGCCAGGGCATGCCGTCCTTCACCATGGTCGGCCTGGCCGAGGGCGCCGTGCGCGAGAGCAAGGAGCGGGTTTTCTCCGCGCTGAAAAACACCGGGCTCAAGCTCCCCCCCGCCCGCATCACCGTGAACCTGGCCCCGGCCGACATGCGCAAGGAAGGCAGCGGCTACGACCTGCCCCTGGCCCTGGGGCTTCTGGCCGCCGCCGGAGCGCTCCCCCCGGAATCCTTCGACGGCTATTACATGGCCGGGGAATTGTCCCTGGACGGGGCGCTGAAGCCCGTGCCCGGCGTGCTGCCTCTGGCCGTGCGGGCCAGGAAGGAAGGCGCCAAGGGACTGCTCGTGCCCAAGGGAAACGCCCCGGAAGCCGCCGTGGCCGAAGGACTGCCGGTCTTCGGCCTGGACGGACTCTCGCAGACCCTGCGCTTTCTGACCGGCGAGGAAACGCTCGAACCCGAGGTCTTCGTCCCGCCGGAAACCGGGACCGATCCCGCAAACCTGCCCGATTTCTCCGAGGTCAAGGGACAGGAGCACGCCAAGCGGGCCGTGGAGATCGCGGCGGCCGGAGGACACAACCTCCTGTTCATGGGCCCGCCGGGCAGCGGCAAGACCATGCTGTCCCAGCGCATCCCGAGCGTCCTGCCGCCCCTGCGCTTCGACGAGGCCCTGGAGACGACCAAGATCTACAGCGTGGCCGGCATGCTGCCCCGGGGCGCCTCCCTCGTCAGCGTCCGCCCCTTCCGCTCGCCCCACCACACCATTTCCGACGCCGGGCTCATCGGCGGAGGCGGCTACCCGCGCCCGGGCGAGGCCTCCCTGGCCCACAAGGGCGTCCTTTTCCTGGACGAGCTGCCGGAATTCAAGAAATCCGCCCTGGAAGCCCTGCGCCAGCCCCTGGAGGACGGAACCGTCACCATCGCCCGGGCGGCCATCTCCCTGACCTACCCGGCGGACTTCATGCTGGTGGCCGCGCTCAACCCCTGCCCCTGCGGCTACCACGGGGACGCGACCCACGCCTGCGTCTGCTCCCCGGCCCAGGTGAGCCGCTACCGGGCCAAGCTCTCCGGCCCCCTCATGGACCGCATCGATTTGCAGGTGGAGGTTCCGGCCGTGCCCTACAAGGACCTCAAAATGGACGCCTCCCCCCTGTCCTCGGCCGTCATGCGCCAACGCATCCTGGCCGCCAGGGAACGCCAGAGCGCCCGGTACGCGAACGCGTCCATCCATCTGAACAGCGAATTGTCCGGGAGCCTGCTATCCTCGGTCTGCCGCCTGGGAGAGACGGAACACCGCTTCCTGGAAGGGGCCGTGCGCCGTCTCGGCCTGTCGGCCAGGGCCCATACCCGCATCCTGCGCATCGCCCGGACCATCGCCGACCTGGACGGAGACGAGACGCTTCGGGTGGAACATCTGGCCGAAGGCGTCAATCTGCGCAACCTCGACCGCAGGGAACTCTGAATGAGCGCGAAACGCCGCGATGGCCCCCGGCCCGCCCTGCGCGCCGTCCTTCTCCTGCTTCCCCTTTGCCTGTGCGCCTGCGGGGAAAGCGGCCGCGCCATGCGGGAACGGCTCGATCAGACCGCGGACGTCCTGAACCAGGCCCTGATCCGCGCCAAAACCGAGGTGGCGCAACTGCGCAAAAAAGCCGCGCAACGGCTGGCGGACGCGGATCAAGGCAAGACGCCCGCCCGGCCCGATCCGGCCACGCACCGGTTTTTCGGCAGGCAGGGCGTGTACTACAAATGCCGCGACGACGGAGGCTGCGGCATGTGGGCTTCGGGGTTTACGCCCGTTGACGAGCGTGTCCTGCGCACTATCGCCGCCATCGAATCCCTGTCCCCGGACATCGTCTCCCTGGTCACGGCGGACGAGCTCTTCGCCCAAGGTTACATCCTGGCGAACGACGATTTCGGCGTGTTTTACCCCTACCTGGACAGCGTGGCTTTTTTCCCGCCCCTGATCGATTTCCACGAAACCTACGCCCCGTTCTACGAGGCCGCGCCCGAGCGGAATCCCGGACGCGGGGAGGTCTGGCTGCGGCCCTATCTCGACGCCACGGGCAAAGGCTACATGACCTCCGTCTCCTCGCCCATCTTTCTGCGGGACGGAAGCTTCGCGGGCGTCGCGGGGGGAGACGTGGAAGCCATCACCCTGAAAACCCGGTTCCTCGACCCCGAGCGCAACCAGATGCTGCTCACCCGGGGGTTCATCCCCCTCGCAGCCACGGACGCGTGCGTGGAGCTGCTCGGGCTTCACGATTTCACCAAATTCCGCTATCTGGAGGGAGTGGACAAGGACGCCTACGCGTCCCGGGAATACGGCCTGGAGGAGAACCCCGAACTGCGGGACCTCGCCGGACGCCTGGGGCCGGGCGTGTTTTTCGAATGGGAATTCCACGGCCGGACCTTTCAGGTCTATGGCGCGCCGGTCGCGGAAACCGGATGGCTTCTGGCCGAACTGGCCGAACGCTGAACCGCGCCCCCGCGCGTTCGCCGTCGAACGCGCCGCCTTGTAGGGCCGGGGGCGCGCCTGCGCGCGCCCTTCCGCGCGTCCAGCGGCGAACCCCCGCCTATCGAGGCGAGCATGAAGCTACGCTCCAGACTCTTTCTGGGTTTCGGCGCCATCGTCCTGCTCCTGGCCATAGTGGGCCTGATCAACGCCGCGTTCATCATCCGCCTGGACCACAACGTCCGGGACGTGAGCGCCGCCCGGACAGGCATCCAGAAACAGATGGCCAATTGCCTCATCGCCATCGCCGCCATCCAGGCCAACGTGTCCAGCGCCATCCTGACCGGAAGCGAAAGCCGGACCGAAAACATGAAGGCTCTGGACGATCAGGCCCGGGAATTCTACGCCATTCTCGACGGCATAAACGCCATCCTGCCCGCCCGGCGCGATGATCTGGCCGATCTTCTGAAAAGCTTCCAGGCCTACTATTTCTTCGGCAAGCGCATCCTGGACGCCAAGGAGCCCAGGGCCTTCCTGGACGACGAGAACGCCCTGCCCTATTTCAACGCCCTGAACGCCTCCCTGACCAGTACGGCGAGAGACGCTTTCACGGTCTTTTCCTCGGAACTGGACGGACGGCTGGCCGAAGCCCAGCGCGAAGCCTATCTGTCCATCCTGTTCTCCCTCATCCTGGCGGCCGCCGCCTTCATCGCCGCGATCTACGCCTCCGCCCGGACCGCCAGAGGCCTCATCACGCCCATCAACAGGCTGATCGGCCTGGTGACCGGCATCAAAAAAGGCGGTCCGGGCGCCACGGCGGATATCCACGCCCCCGAGGAATTCGCCCGGCTGGCCGAGGCCTTCAACGCCATGAGCGCCTCCCTGCTTTTGCGCGAACAGGAGTTGCGCGCCTCGGAGGAAACCTATCGCGGCATCATCGAAAACGCCTCGGACGGCTTTTTCCGCACCACCCTGGAAGGCCGCATCCTCCTGATCAACCCGAGCCTCGCCCGCCTGTTCGGGTACGGCTCCCCGGCTGACATCGATTTCGAAAGCCTGATCACGGGCAGGGACGCCTGGGCCAATCCGGCGGACCGGGAAGCCTTTCTGCTGGAGCTCGCGAACAAAGGACGGGTGAGCGGCCGGGAGGCCGAATTCAAGCGCACGGACGGCTCCGTCTTTCTCGGCTCCGTGAACGCCCGGCTGGTCCAGGACGAAAGCGGGGAGCCGCTTTATCTCGAAGGGCTGATCGCGGACATCGCCCCCATCCGCGAACTGCGCAGGCTGCGGGCGGTGAAAGAGGCCGCCGAGGCCGCCAACAAGGCCAAGAACCAGTTCCTGGCCGTCATGAGCCACGAGCTGCGCACCCCGCTCAACGCCATCGTGGGCATGTCCGAGGCGCTCACGGAATGCGGCCTGCCCCCAAGGCCCGCCGCCTGCGCCAGATCCATCAAGGAGGCCGGGGACAGCCTTTTGACGATCATCAGCGGCGTGCTCGATCTGTCCAAGATCGAGGCGGGCAGGCTCGAACTTGATCCCGCCCCCTGCTCCCTGCGCGAGCTCATGGACAGCGTGGTCCACATCATCCGCCCGCTTTGCGAAATGAGCGAGCTCTCCTTCACCTGCCGGGTCGAACCGGAACTCCCGGACAGGGTTCTGGCGGACAGGGGCCGGTTGCGCCAGATCCTCCTGAATCTGCTGGGCAACGCGGTCAAGTTCACGGAACGCGGGGAAATCAGGCTGCGGGTCAGCTTGATCTCCCGGGAAAACGACGCGCTCTGGCTTCTTTTCGAGATTTCGGATACGGGCGTCGGCATCGCCGGGGAAAACCTGGAGCGCATTTTCGAGGACTTCACCCAGGTGGACGCCTCCTCCACCCGCAAATACGGCGGGGCCGGGCTCGGACTGGCCATTTCCAAGCGGCTCGTGGAAATGCTGGGCGGCGAAATCTGGGCCGTAAGCGACCAGGGCAAGGGCAGCGTCTTTTCCTTCACCCTGCCCATGACCCAGGAGGCCGCGCCTCCGGCGCCCCGCGAGATTCCCGGGGAGGCGGCGCCCCCGGCGGCGGACAGGCCCCTTCGCATCCTGGCCGCCGACGACAATGCGCAGAACCTGCGCCTCATCGGGCTCATGCTGGAAGACCAGCCCCACCGCCTGGTCTTCGCCACGGATGGGGAGGAGGCCGTGGCCCTCGCCGGCGCCCGCTCCTTCGACATGGCCCTGCTCGACCTGCGCATGCCGGGGCTGGACGGCTTCGAGGCCGCCAAAGCCATCCGCGAACGCGAACGCGCCGAGAACAGGGCGCGAACGGTCATCATCGCGGTCACCGCCCACGCCTTGCCGGACGAACTGGCCAGGGCGCTCGATTGCGGCTGCGACGCCGCCCTGACCAAGCCCTTCGTCAAAAAGGACCTCCTGGCCCTCATCGCCGCCCACGCCCCGGCCGGTCCGCTCGCATAAATATTGCAAGAGAGCCCGGAACAGGAAACTCTTTCCGGGAGAAACGCATGAACATCCAAAGCGTCGTCACGGACGATCTCGGCTGCGGCGCGCCGGGCGCCGCGGCCCTGGCGGATACGGCCATAGGCGGCTTCAGCGGGGTTCTCGACGCAGCCCTCATGGACGCGCGGACGGCACAGAGCGGACAGCCCCAGAACGGCCAAACGGAAACCCTGGCGGACGCCGATGCGGAACAGGCCGGGGAAAACCTCGACGAGGAAGCCCAAAAGGCCGCGGCGGCGCGACAGGCCGCCCTGGAATACCTCAACAAATGGATCGTTTCGGGCGGCGCGCCCGAGGAGCTCGAACGGGACCGGGTGGCTTCGCAAAAGATGGTGGACGAGGACGGGGACGGCGTGCCCGATTTCCTCCAGGGCGCCGTTCCGGAAAACGCCCTGGAAACCTTCAGCCAGACCATCGCAGACCCTGAGGACGAGGGCGAGATCCACGTGGCCGTGACCAAGATCGACGCCGAGGGCAAGCCCAAGGTCACCCGGATCATGCGCTTCGACAACGGCGACGGGGAGAACCGGGGCGAACTCACCCCCGAACGCGCGGCCTCCAAAAACGACGGCCGCGACGCTCCCAAACGCCCCGGCGCCGCGAAGGACGGTCAGGCCCAGGCGGACGCCGGGGCCGTCGCCGGAGCGAACTCAGGAACGGACAAGAACGAGGAGAACGCCGTCTAGGGCCGCCGCCCGCGGCATTCGCGGGAAACCGGACCTGAGCCCGGGCGCCGGACCCGCTGCGGCGGCCGGTCGCGCGGGCGTCCGTCTTTTCCGGCCAGGGTCTTGACTTTTTTCCGAAATCCCTTGAAAGATACGAAGCCCTCGGGCGTCCATCAAAGCCAAGGAGACCGGCCATGATCAACGAACTGATTGTCAATATGGGACATTCCTCCGAGCAGGGACTCATCGGCGTTCCGGCTATCTACATCTACATGGCCATCATCGTCGCCGTGGCCTTCTGGCGCATCCGCCAGTTCAGCAAGGAAAGCCACCACTAGACGTTTCCGATAACGCCCGCCTGGGGAAGTCCGCTTCCCCAGGCGTTTCTTCCGTCCCGCGCGGTTCGCCGCGACGGGATTTTTGCGTTGTAAGGAGAGATGCCCGGGCGATCCGGGCGCTGCCCGGCATGGGCCGCCGGAAGGAGAAAAGGGGGCGATCAGCCCCGCCAGATGATCACCGCCACGTAGGCGGCGTAGGCGAACAGCAGAAGGCCCGCTCCCGCGCGGTCCAGGCGCCCCTTGCGCTTCCAGGCGGACAGCGCCCAGAAGAGCGCGCTCAGCAACAGATAAAAGGCGATGTCGTAGCGCATGCCCGCGGCGTAGGTCACGGGCTTTATGACCGAGGACAGGCCGAGCACCAGGAAGATGTTGTAGATGTTGGAGCCCACCACGTTGCCCACGGCGATGTCCGAGCGGCCTTTCCTGGCCGCCGCCACGCTGGTGGCCAGCTCCGGGATGCTCGTGCCCATGGCCACCAGGGTGAGCCCGATGAGCCCCTGGCTCACGCCCAGGGCCTCGGCCAGCCCCACGGCGCCGTCCACGATCAGCTTTCCGCCCAGCACCAGGACCGCGCAGCCCGCCAGGGTCAGCCCCCAGGAGGCGGGAACCGAGCGCTCGCGCACGCCGTCCAGGCCGCCTTCCACGTCCGCCTCCCGGGCGGCCTTGCGCACCGCCCCGAGAAACAGGATGAATCCCGCCAGCAGGATGACTCCGGCCAGACGGCCGAGAACCAGCCCGTCCCCTTCCGGCAGGGAAAGGGCCAGGATGGCCGCCCCGCCGATGATGGACAGGGGAATCTCCTTGCGCAAAAGCCCGGCCCGCACGGTGAGCGGCGCGGCGATCCCGGCCGCCCCGAGCACCAGGGCCGTGTTCATGATGTTGGAGCCCACGATGTTGCCGAGCACGATGGCCCCGGCGCCCTGGATGGAAGACAGGATGTTCACCGCGAGTTCAGGGGCGCTCGTGCCGAAGGCCACCACGGTGAGCCCGATGGCCAGCTCCGAAACGCCGAGACGCCGCCCCAGCGAGGCGGCGCCTTCAACCAGCCAATCCGCCCCCTTGATGGCGGCGTAAAAACCCGCCGGCAGCAGCAGGCAGGCGATGAGGATGTTCATGCGCGACTAGCTCTGTCCCCGGGCTTCCCTGACCACGTCCATGAGGTATTGACCGTAGGAATTCTTGAGCATGTCCTTGGCCAGATGCTCCAGGTCGTCCGCCGTGATGTAGCCCATGCGGAAGGCGATCTCCTCGATGCAGGAGACCTTCACGCCCTGGCGGTCCTGGATGGCCTGGACGAACTGGGAGGCCTGGAGCAGGGATTCATGGGTGCCGGTATCGAGCCAGGCGTAGCCCCGGCCGAGAAATTCCACGCGCAGGCGGCCCCGTTGCAGGTAGACGTTGTTCACGTCCGTGATCTCAAGCTCCCCGCGCGGCGAAGGCTTCAGGTTCTCGGCGATGGAGACCACGTCGTTGTCGTAGAAATACAGTCCCGTGACGGCGAATTTGGACTTGGGCCGCGAAGGCTTTTCCTCGATGCTGATGGCCTTCTGATTGGCGTCGAATTCCACCACGCCGTAGCGTTCCGGGTCGCGCACCTTGTAGCCGAAGACCACCCCGCCCTGGGCCAGGCCCGCGCAGCGCTGCAGGACCGCCGCCAGCCCCTGGCCGTAGAAGATGTTGTCCCCGAGCACCAGACAGACCGGCTCCGTACCGATGAATTCCTTGCCCAGGATGAAGGCCTGGGCAAGGCCCTCGGGCTTGGGCTGCACCTTGTAGGACAGGTTGAGCCCCACCTGCGAACCGTCGCCCAGCATTTCCTCGAACCGGGGGAGGTCGTGGGGCGTGGAGATGATGAGCACGTCGCGGATCCCCGAGAGCATGAGCGTCGAAAGGGGATAGTATATCATGGGCTTGTCGTAGATGGGCAGAAGCTGCTTGCTGACCACCCGGGTGAGGGGGTATAGCCGCGTGCCCGATCCGCCCGCCAAAATAATGCCTTTCATGGTGACTTCCTTGCGCTTGGTCCGTATACTCGGTTTGAGGTTTTCGGCCTGGGGCCGAAGGCCGGACGCCCTGCGGCGTCCCGTGAGCGCGACACGTCGCGCTTTAGGCCTATATCAGGAAAAATTGCAACCCCCAAGGCCGCCATGCCGTTCGTATTCACCGTTTCCGCCGAAAAGGCCGCGCGTCTCGAAAAAGGCCAGCGTCTCATCCTGACCGGTCCGTCCTTTCCGGACAGGCGCGACGACGTTCTCGCCGCCATCGCCCCCCTGCCCGGCATGCGGGCCGGGGATCTTCTGTCCGTTCCGGACGGCCCCGGCTGCTTCCGGGTCCTTTCGCGGCTCGTCTGGCCCGGCGCCCAACAGGCGCCCTCGCCCTTCGTGTATCTCATCGAGGCCGCCGGCCCGGTCGAACTGACCCCGGGAGAGGCCCGCCTGGCCGTGTCCCGCGACGGCTGGACCCTGGCCTGGATCACCATGAGCGACAAGGGCTCGCAAGGCCTGCGCGAGGACGCCGCCGGACCGCTCATCGAAACCATCGTGGGCGCCCGGCTTCCCCTGGCGTTCACCCGGGGACACGTCATCCCGGACGAGACCGCCGCCCTGCGCGCCCTTTTGACCGATCTGGCGCTCACCCAGGGCTTCGACCTCATCGTGACCACCGGCGGCACGGGCGTGGCCCCGCGCGACGTCACCCCCGAGGCCACCCTGGCCGTGATCGACCGCAGGCTGCCCGGATTCGAGGCCGCCATGATGGCCGCCTCCCTGGCCAAGACCCCCCACGCGGCCATTTCCCGGGCCGTGGCCGGGACCCTGGGACCGAGCCTGGTCATCAACCTGCCCGGCAGCCCCAAGGCCGTGCGGGAAAACCTGGAACCCCTTCTGCCCGCCCTCAAGCACGCCATCGAAAAACTCCAGGGCGATCCCTCGGACTGCGCCCAACTGACCGCCTGAGTCGCGCCCATCAAAAAAACGCCGCCTCCCCATCAAAAGCAGGGGAGGCGGCGTTTTTTCTGAAAGACGCGGCCGCGCCGCCGGGCTAGTCTTTTTTCGGGCCGGGCAGGCTCTTGCCGGTCATGGAGTCCACGGTGATCTCGATCACGGCCGTTTTCTTGAGGACCTCCAGGCGAAAGCCCTCCACCGGACCGCCGTGATGGCGCATGAGGACCGTAAGGCCGTGGAGCTTCTCGTCCTCGGTCTCCAGGATGCGCGCCCGTCCGTAGCCGATGACGGAAACGTAATGGGTGGTCCAGTCGCAGGGGCGTTCCCCGTCCTTCACCTCGGCCTGGACCGTGACCTCGAAGCAGACCTTGGGATTTCTGGCCAGGATGGAGAGCTTCTTGCCCTCGGTCTTGGCCGAGGAATGGAAATAGAGCTTTCCGTCCTCGAATCCGAAATTGACGGGAACCACGTAGGGGCTCTCCCCGTCGCACATGCCCAGATGGCAGATGCGCGCCTTGCCAAGCGCCGCCACGACGGCCTGCGGGTCCGTGATCTCGCGATCCTTTTTCAACATGCGCGCTCTCCGGCGGACGGCGTCCCGGGACGGCCGCCCGCGTCTTGTGCGGCCAGGCCGCGTTGTCCGGCGGACGCCCGGCGCCGGGCGCATGCGCGGATTTCCGAAAGCGCGACGCGAGCGCCGCGTCCTCCATCAAAGCGCGCCCTTTCCCTGCGGATACCGCGCCGCTACGCTTTCCCCAGGCAGGACGCGACATCAAAAGCTGTTCTTTCTTCCTTGAAAAACACCTGGATGTTCTTCAAGGACGCGACGCTAGGCGCCGCTTCCCGGAAACGCCCCGGCGAACCGGTCCAGGAAGGCGTAGTTGATCTCCTTGATGATGGGGAAATTGGGACGCAGCTCGTGCATGCGCCGGTCGCTCATGACGAAGGGGCGATCCCGGACGATGTCGGCCCGGGCGTTTTTTACGAGCTGCAGCATGCTCGCGGGCGTGGTCTCCAGATGAAACTGCGCCCCAACCACCCGGCCCTCGTAGACAAAGGCCTGGTTGGGACAGGCCTCGCTTCCGGCCACGCGCGTCGCGCCGGACGGGATCTCAAAGGCGTCCCCATGCCAGTGAAAGGCCTTGAACGTCTGGGGCATGCCCGAAAAAAGCGGCTCGCCGGCCGCCTCCGGAGTCAGGGTCACCGGCCACCAGCCGATTTCCGGCTCCTCGTTCCTGTATATCCTCGCGCCCAGGGCGTCCGCCACGAGCTGGGCGCCCAGGCATACGCCCAGGATGAACTTGCCCGCGAAAAGCGCCTTCTTGATCCCTTCCTTTTCCGCCGCGAGAAAGGGATGCGCCTCTTCCTCGTACACGTTCATGGGGCCGCCCATGACCACCAGCAGGTCATAGGACGCCGGTTCGGGAAACGGCGCGTTTTCGTCCAGGCGGACGCTTGCGAACGCATGCCCCCGGTCCGCGGCCCACAGGCCGATGCTTCCGGGGCCCTCGAACGCGACATGCTGACAACAGGCGATTCTCATGGCGTCTCCTTGTCATTGGCGCGCATCCCGCGCGATGATTGACGTTGTGGTTTCGCGGACGCTTTTTTGTCAAGCCCGAATCCCGGAAAGGCCAAAACTCGAGTTGATCCTTCAATCAAGGTGACTTGGAAACGCAAAGGGGCTATTGCGCAAGTATCTTGCCAGAGGTGATGACGTGTACCGTAACGCCCCCCTCATCCTTATCGTTGACGACGACCCCTGCGGCGCCAGGATTCTCGAAGGCGTGCTGGCCGATCAGGGCTATGATTTCGCCTTTGCCGAAACCGGCCATGAAGCCTTGCGCAAAACCGCCGAACTGTCCCCGGATCTCGTTCTTCTGGACGTGATCATGCCCGGCATGGACGGATTCGAGGTCTGCGGCCGCCTCCGCGCCCTGCCCGGCGTTTCCGAAACCCCGGTGGTCATGGTCACCGAACTGGACGGCCAGGCCTCGCGCATCAAAGGCATCGAGGCCGGGGCCGACGATTTCATCTCGAAGCCGCTCAACCGCGAGGAGCTGTTGGCCCGGGTGCGCGGCATCACGCGGCTCAACCGCTACCGCATGCTTTTGGCGGAGCGCGACCGCTTCGAATGGATGGTGGAGGCCGCGGCCGACGGCTACGCCGTCACCAACCGCCAGGACGTCATCACCTACGCCAACCCCGCCGCGAAACGGCAACTGGGCTTCGACGCGGGCTGGCGGCCGGGCGCGGACCGCTTCCTGGACGCGGCCAGGCGCCGCTACAACCTGGAACCGAAAAACGCCTGGGAGAACTGGAACGCCTTTTCCGGTCCAGGCCCCGCCCGGGAACGCTACCTGGTCCAACCGGAAACGCCCCTCTCCAACGCCCGCTGGCTGCGCTGCGACGTGCGCGACCAGACCCTGTGCGACACGGCCCGGCGCATCGTGCGGCTCAACAACGTCACGGACAAGATCACGGCCATGCGCGAAATGCGCACCTTCCACAGCATGCTCTCCCACAAGCTGCGCACCCCCCTCTACCAGGCCCAGTCCGGGGTGGAAATGCTGGCCGACGAGGAGCTGGCGCTCAGCCCTGAAGAAAAGAAAGAACTGCTCCGGGTCTCCCTGGAAGGCATGCGCCGGTTGTCCGAGGAGATCCTCGACATCCTCCAGTACCTGGAAACCCCGTGCGCCCTGGAGCCCGGCGGGGAATTCCCCCTCTCGCGCCTGCCGGCCCTGGTCGAAAGCCTGGCCGCGCAAATGCGCCTGCCCGGGATCCGCCTGGACCTGCCCGAGGCCGCGGCCCGCGAACACACCGCCCTGTCCGAACGCATCGTGGAATGGATCCTGTGGGAGCTTTTGGACAACAGCCGCAAATTCCACCCGGCGAAAACGCCCGCGATCACGCTGCGGGCCAGAGTGTCCGGGTCCGGCATGATCCGGCTTTTGCTGGAGGACGACGGCGGGCGCATCCCCCCGGATCAGATAGACAGGGTCTGGGACCCGTATTATCAATGCGAGAAGCGTTTCACCGGCGAGGCGCCCGGCATGGGCCTGGGTCTTTCCATGGTGGCCGTCCTGGCCTGGCAGGCCGGAGGCTTTTGCCGCATCGCCAACCGGGAGCCCGGACCGGGCGTGGCCGTGGACGTCGCCCTGCCCCGGCGCGGCGCCCGCGAGCCGTCCTGACCGGCCGGGCATGCGCCGCGCGGAAGGTTCCCGCCAGCCGCGCCCGCTTTTCTCAAAACGTCCTGGCGTCCGGGACGCCGGACGGGCCTCGCTTCCCTGTTCCCCGCGCCGGCGCCGTCCCGCCCCGGCGCGCCGCTTTTTTCGCCGCCTCGCGCGCGGGCCTGGCGGGCCCCGGCGCGAACGCGGCCAGCCAATCCAACGAGGAATGCGTCATGAAAAAACCCCTGCATCCCCAGACCATAGCCCTGCACGCCGGACACGTTCCGGACAGCGAGACCCTGTCCCGGGCCGTGCCCATCTACCAGACCACCAGCTACGTGTTCAAAAACGCCGCCCACGCGGCGGATCTCTTCGCCCTCAAGGAGCCGGGCTACATCTATACCCGGCTCATGAACCCCACCACGGACGCCCTGGAAAAACGCCTGGCCGCCCTGCACGGGGGAAGCGCCGCCCTGTGCGCCGCCTCGGGCATGTCCGCCATCTTCTACGTCATCACCGCTATCACCTCCGCCGGACAGAATTTCGTCACCGGCTCCAATCTCTACGGCGGAACCTTCGCCCTGTTCGAGCATACCCTGAAGCGCTTCGGCATCGAGGCCCGGTTCGTGGACTCCTCGGACCCGGCCAATTTCGAGCGGGCCGTGGACGGGAACACCCGGCTCATCTACACCGAGACCATCGGCAACCCCATGTGCAACGTGGACGATTTCGAAGGGATCGCCGCCGTGGCCAAAAAGCACGGCATCCCCTTTATTATGGATAACACCGTGGCCGCGCCTCCCATCTTCAACCCCTTCGACGTGGGCTGCGACATCGCGGTCTACTCCCTGACCAAGATCATCGGCGGCCACGGCAACTCCATCGGCGGCGCCATCGTGGAAAAGGGGACCTTCGACTGGGCGGCCTCGGGCAAGTTCCCGGAAATCACCGAGCCGGACCCCGCCTACCACGGCGCCAATTTCTGGGACGCCTTGTGTACGATGGAGGGAACCCCCTGCACCGCCTTTTGCGTCAAGCTGCGCACCGGGCTCATGCGCGACGTGGGCGCGGCGCTCGCCCCCATGAACAGCTTCCTCATCCTCCAGGGCGTGGAGACCCTGCCCCTGCGGGCCCGGGTCCATTGCGCCAACGCCCAGGCCGTGGCCGAATATCTGGCAGGGCATCCGGCCGTGTCCTGGGTCAACTACGCCGGGCTCCCCGGCCACAAGGACCACGAACGCGCCCTGAAATACCTCCCCCTGGGCCCGGGCGCGGTCTTCGGCTTCGGGGTGAAGGGCGGGCTCGAGGCGGGCAGGCGTTTCATCGACTCCGTGGAACTGTGCTCCCACCTGGCCAACATCCTGGACGCCAAGACCCTGGTCATCCACCCGGCCAGCACCACCCATTCCCAGCTCAC
>CALGYO010000118.1 GCA_937934715.1 uncultured Desulfovibrionaceae bacterium
CGTCAAGGCGCCGGGCTTCGGCGATCGCCGCAAGGCCATGCTCGAGGACATCGCCGTCCTGACCGGCGGCCAGGCCGTGTCCGAGGACCTGGGCCTCAAGCTCGAGAACATGACCGTGGCTGATCTCGGCACCGCCAAGCGCGTGATCATCGACAAGGAAAACACCACCATCGTCGACGGCGCCGGCGACGCCGAGAAGATCAAGGCCCGGGTCAAGCAGATCCGCGCCCAGATCGAAGAGACCACCTCCAGCTACGACAAGGAAAAGCTGCAGGAGCGTCTGGCCAAGATCGTGGGCGGCGTGGCCGTCATCAATGTCGGCGCGGCCACCGAGACCGAGATGAAGGAGAAGAAGGCCCGCGTCGAGGACGCCCTGAACGCCACCCGCGCGGCTGTCGAGGAAGGCATCGTTCCTGGCGGCGGCGTGGCCCTGGTGCGCTGCGACAAGTCCCTGACCAAGATCAAGCCCGCTGACGACGACGAGCACGCCGGCATCGAGAGCGTGCGCCGCGCCCTGGAAGAGCCCCTGCGCCAGATCGCCCAGAACGCCGGTTTCGAGGGCTCCATCGTGGTGGCCAAGGTGAAGGACGGCAAGGAAGGCTTCGGCTTCAACGCCTCTACCGGCGAGTACGAGGACCTGATCAAGGCCGGCGTCATCGACCCCAAGAAGGTGACCCGCATCGCCATCCAGAACGCCTCCTCCGTGGCCTCCCTGCTCTTGACCACCGAGGCTGCCATCGCCGAGAAGCCCGAGCCCAAGAAGGACGCTCCGGCCATGCCCGGCGGCATGGGCGGCATGGGCGGCATGGGCGGCATGTACTAGACCGCGCCAGCCTCACCCAACGATTGATTCAAAGGCCGGGACGCAAGTCCCGGCCTTTTTTCGCGCCGCGCGCCCCTTGTCTGCGGCGGCTGAAGCATCTATGAATCGGACGCGCCTTCACGGCGTCTGGAGGCCGTCATCTTCACCCTGCCGCACGGGCTTGTACGAAAATTTCTCTTCCCGGCCGCCCTCGCCGCCATCCTCGTCCTGGCGGCGGGGTTGCGTCTGTGGGACATCAACCTGCCCCAGTTGTGGGAGGACGACTACCTGAGCCTCGACCGGGCCATGACCGATCCCGGGCGCATGTTCGACATCCAGAAGTTCCAGGGACCGGCGGACACCATCTTCGATTTCGCTCCGCCGCTTTCCTACGCCCTGATCCACCTGGCCCTGGAGTTCTCCACCTCGGCCACCGCCGCCCGTATTCCAAGTCTCGCGGCCGGTCTTTTCACCGTGCTCGGCTTCGCGCTTTTGGGCGGCGCCCTGTTCTCCCGGCGGGCAGGGCTCATCGCCGCTTTTCTGTGCGCCTTGTCCCTGTTCCACATCGACTTCTCCCGGGCCATCAAATTCTATTCCCTGTTCATGTGCTTTTTCGTCTTCTCCTCGTACTTCCTGCTCCTGGCCCTGCGCACGGGCAAGGGATGGGCCTACGCGGCCTTCGCCATGTGCGCGGCGGACATGCTCTACAGCGGCTACCAGGGCGTGCCGGTCTTCGCCGCCCAGGCCCTGTACGGCGCGGCCTGCCTCGCCGTTTGGCGCCGCCGCCCGGACGCCCCCCCCGCCGGGAAGCAAACGCTCTTCCTGACCTCCTCCCTGCTCCTCGTCCTTCTGGCCTTTTCGCCCTTTGCGCCGGGCGTCTTCTTCATTCAGTCATTCCTGCACGCGGGAAACGTCGACATCCTCGGCGGCCTGTCCCCGGCGTTCTTTCTCGGCGCGGTGGAGAAATTCCTTTATTTCGTCTACGAACCGCCCCGATTCATCCTGATCCTGGCCCTGCTTTTGGCGACCGCGGGCGCCGCCGCCTTCCTTGCGCGAAAGAAGGCCTCGGGCCTGGCCTATCTGGCCCTGACGTCGGGATTCCCCGTCCTGGCCGTCATCCTGAGCCAAAGCCAGACCCGGCTCATGCTCTCGCCCAGACATCTCGTCGGCTTTTTCCCCGCCCTGCTCCTCCTGATCGCCGTTGGAATCGACGCCTGCGCCTCCCTGATCGAGAGCCGCAAGGCGCAGCGATCCCTCCGGCGAACGCTCCTCGCCGCGGGCCTGGCCATGGGCCTGTGTCTTGCGCTCGTCTGGCCTGTCCTTGATAATCTCGAAGGATACTACGTGCGCGAAATGAGCCAGGACAGAGCGTTCTTCCGCTGGCTTTCCCTGCGCAAGTTCGACGTAACCGGTCTCGATTTCACCGGCTACAAGCGCAACGCCAAACGCTTCGCGGCCGCCTGGCACGCGCCCGGCCTGTTCGCTCCCGCCGGGACCTTCCCCGCGCCGGGCTACCGGCGCGTCTATCTGGTGGACAATTTCACCGAAGGCGCGACTCCTCCCGTCAGGCGCGGCGTCCCTGTCGCCGACTTCGGCATGTCCGTCTTCAAGACCAGGGTGAACGCCCTGGGGCTCGTCAGCAAAGCTCCGTTGCCCATGGCCCCGGGACAGGACGGCGTCTACCGCTACCTGACGGACTATACTGGCCTGGCCTTTTACCGGGACGCCGCCATGGCGGACAACATGACCCTGGACAACGAACTGGCCATGCTGCGTCCCGCCCGGTACGGACAGCCCGCCGAAGCCGTCTACGCCTTCGCCGCGCCGCCGGGATGCGCGCCCCGCCGGATCAGCTTCAGCGTGATGGCCGCCCTGTTCAAGCGCCACCCGTCGAAGCCCTCGGACTCGGCTCTGGACGTCTTGGCCAGCCCGGACGGCCTGCATTACGCCCTGGCCGGAACCATAAACGCCGCCGTGATGGAGCCCGGGCGACAAGGGGTCGAGATCGTCGAAGGCCCGTTTTTCGAGGAGATCGGCTTCTACCACAACCACAGGCTGCTGGAGCGTTCCTTCGATCTGTCCCGGTTCGCCGGGCCCGACGGCCGTCTCTTCGTCAAGATGCGCATCGTGCCCGGAAAAACCGAAGGATTTCTCAATATCGGCTCCATGCGCCTCACGGCCGGCGAATTCGCCGGGCCTTCGCCCTCCCCCTCCTGGCCCCTGGAATGGACCGCGAACGCCCTCATCCGCGACAACAACGTCCACCCCTGGAGTCCCGGCGCGGTCATGATCGGTCCGGGCGTCTTCGGCTTCGCCGGACCGGGACTGCCGGACGGGGTCAACCGGAACCGGCTCAGCCCGGAATCGGCGCTGCCCGCCTTCGCCGCCGCCCATCCGGGACTCGCGCCGGTCTACGCCTTGCGCGCGCCGGACGGCGCGACCGCCCTGACCCTCTACGACCCCGGACTCGTTGATCCGGGATTGAACCTCGGGCCGGACAGCCCGGAGAAGGAGGCCATCCTGGCCCAGGGAGCGCCCTTCGCCGCGGGAAGCCTGCAACTGTCCGGAGAACTGCGCTCGCCGGTCATCGATTTCGGGGGAACCCGGCTCGCCATCCCCGTGGCCGCGCCCGCGGGCAGCGTCCTCGAACTCAATCCCGGCGGTCAGGCCCGGCTGGCCTTCACCCCGGATTTCACGAAACAGGGCTTCGATCCCTCGCAGATGGCCATGTCCGGCAATGTGGTCCCGGCGGATGACCCGGATTATGACGGCGGCCTGACCTGCGCTCCAGGCGCCTCCTGCTTTTTCACCTACCAGTTCGTTTCCGCCTACCCCATGAAAACGCTGCGTGTGCGGATCCTGCCCAGGCTCTACGGCGCCAAGGGCCAGAAACGGCGCTGCCAGGCCTCCTACTCCACGGACGGCGGGCCCTTCGTCCCCCTGGCCGAACTGACTCCGGAAACGGACGGCGACTGGTCGCTCATGTTCCTCAGCCAATACCGCAAAATCGTCTTCGACAAACCCGTCACCCGTCTGGTCCTGCGCTTCGACCTGGAGTCGGACTTCCAGGCCCAGTTCTGGTCGCCCGAGCGCCCCACGGACAACATGTATGTGGAAGCCGAACTGGACGCCTCCATGGCGCCCGGCCTTACCCTGGCCCGGGACCGGATTCCCGTGACCCTCATGAACCCGCAGGGCAACCGCTTCCGCCTGATCCTGGACGCCGCGCCCATCCCCTTCAGTTCCCGCATATTCCCCCGCTGATCCCGGCCGGACCTTTCGCCGCGCGGAAGACGGCGCCTCCCGTCAGGCCCCTCGAACCCGTTCATTTTACAAACACAAACGCCCGCTGTTTTAGTTTGTTAAACTGATAATCCCATCTTTTTCGCGATACGCGCCCGCCCATGCCGCGCATCCGGTCCGCATGCGGCCCTATACGCCCAACACACCGCAATTATTCAATAAATAATATTTCTCGCATTCGCCGCCATTTTGGCCCGGTCCTTGCTTTATAGAAAACAACCGCGGCGCAAGCCGCCTGACAAAGGCTCCCACGGCCGCGCGGGCCACCCCCAGCCTCCTCCCCCAATTGGTCCCGCGGCCACAAGCCGCTCAAGTTATCCCTGGACTTGAGCGGCTTTTTTTCATTTCTTCCCTTTCTTTTTCCTGCAAAACAATGGTAGCCTTGATTCACAATGGGATTTTGTTCTTGAGGCGAGCGGCTCCCGGTCAGCATGGCGCGTGAAAACCTGGCCGGCCGGAAAACCCCGGCGGCGCGAGCCCCCGAAGCCGCGCCCCCCCTGTCCGCCAGGGCTTAGGGACCCGCTCGCCCGGATTTGACAGAACGCGTAAGGACGGTTAGAAGCCCTTCTTCCTTGAAAAACAGCCCCCCCAAAGAGGGGCCAAGACCAACGTTCGCTCCCGGACGCGGATACGACGCATGCGTGAAACCGAGGCCGCCTTCCTGGAATTTCTCGACGCCCGAATCGCCCAACGGCAGCGTGAAGTCGATGATGTTCCCAAATTTTCCAGCCACTACGAGCGGCTGGACATGCTGCTCAAAGAGCTGAAAATCATTCGGGCGAAATTCCACGCCATCCAGAAAAACGCCGCGTCCTAGTCCGCGCCATCCTTGGAGGCCCGGCATGCTTCGCAGGTTCCTTCCCTGCCTCGCCCTTGTCCTTCTCCTTCCGTCCATGGCCTTTGGATACGATCTGACCGGCCAGTGGGAAGCCAGCATCCTGGGTTCCCGGGTCACGGCCGAATTCACCCAGAACGGGCAGATGTTCACCGGCGTCATGCGGGTCCCGGAACCGGGCGGCAAGATCAACGTCTACCACCTGGCCGGCGCCATCTTCGACGCGAAATTCGTGGCCCTGCACGGCAGCGGACATGTGTTCGAAGGGGTCATGACCTCGAAGGACGAGGCCCGGGGGGAATTCAAGATCGCGGGCGGTCCGGTCCTGGACGTACGCCTGCATCGTCTGGGCAAGGCCGCGAACTAGCGGGACGCCCCTGAAAAGGCGTGCGGCTTTTTCAAAAAAGCGCTTTTCTTGCGGAATAGTATCTTCAGAACATTTGCAGGCGCAGCGGGAACGCGACGCTGACGGCGCGCTCGCGCCTTGCGCGTCGCCGCCCGCGTTCCTCGATCATGGGAACGCCGCATGGACGTGCGCGATCCCGCCTTTCGCCGGACCGTCCGAAACCCGGGAACGATCCGGCCCGCCCGCGCCGCTCCGCAATCCCCGGCTCAAGACGGTCCGTCCTCGCCGGAAGGGCCGCCCAGCCGCCGCGTTTCGCGGTCTATCCGTTCCACAAGCTCCCGGCAGGCGGCGCCGTTTCGTGCAGCCGCCGCTTCCTCCAGCCTCCGGCCGAGCTCCCCAAGCGCCTCCTGGCCATAGGACGGTCCCGCCCCTTTGAGGGAATGGCCGAACCGGGCCGCTTCGGCGAAATCCTCCTCGGCCGCCGCCCGGCGCATGGCCGCGATCTCCTTTTCCATGGACGCGCGGAAAACGGGAAGCAGGGCCGCGACGTCCGGATCGGCCTGCTCGCCCCCGGCGGAGCAGAACTCCTGCGCCCAGTTCGCGCCAAGAGCCTGGGCCAGAACGGCCATGAGCTTTTCCCGATTGACCGGCTTGGGCACAAAGGCGTCGAACCCCGCGTCCAGGCAGCGGCGGCGGAACTGGGCGAAGGCGTTGGCCGTGAGCGCAGCGACGAAAACAGGCGGCAGCCCGAGTTCCTTTTCATTACGGCGGATGCGCTCAAGCGCTTCGAAGCCGTCCATCCCGGGCATGGAAATGTCCATGAGAACCAGATCGAACCGCTCGGCGCGCGCCATCTCCACGGCCTCTTCACCGGTTTTCGCCTCGCGGATGACCGCGCCCGTCTTGTTGAGCAGGGTGAAGGCCAGGAAACGGTTGGCCTCGTTGTCCTCCACCAGCAGGATCCTGCGCAGGCGAAAGGCCTCGGCCTCACGAGGCGCTTCCTCCGCCGCCTGCGCCGCGGCCCCAGGACAATGGCCCGGGCCGGGGCTCCGGTTCAGAGCGGCCAACACCCCTTCCCGCAGATCGCAAACCCGCGCGGGTTTGGACAGGACCGCCGCAACGCCGGTCTCCATGATCCAACCGCGCACCTTGGGCGCGTCGACGGGCGAGAGGAGGACGATCAGCGGCGTCGCGCCCGCATCCGGCTCCAGGGCCAGGGTCAGTCCGGCCAGGTCCAGCCCAGGCATATGGTAATCGGCCAGGACCACGTCGAACGGCCGTCCCTGGGATTGTGCCCGTTCCAGGGCCGCAAACAGCGCGTGCGCGCTCTGGGCCGTTTGCGTCGTGAAGCCGAAGGCCTCCAGATAGCCGGAAAGGATCGACAGGCTGGCGGCAAAGCCGTCGGCGACCAGGGCCCGCAAGC
Organism: uncultured Desulfovibrionaceae bacterium; assembly: GCA_937934715.1. Lineage (GTDB taxonomy): Bacteria > Desulfobacterota > Desulfovibrionia > Desulfovibrionales > Desulfovibrionaceae > CALGYO01. The sequence continues at coordinate 6,710 of CALGYO010000118.1, forward strand.
CCGCGCAGGCCGGGATGATCCAGTCGCGCACCCCGCCGTCCCCGGCTCTCTGCGCCGGCAGGAGGCAGGTGAAGGTCGCGCCACGCCCCTCCTCGCTGACCAGGCTGACGCCGCCGCCCATGAGTTCGGCCAGGCGCCTGGAGATGGCCAGCCCCAGCCCCGTGCCGCCGTAGCGCCGGGTGGTGGAGGCGTCGGCCTGGGTAAAGCGTTCGAAGATGCGCTCCCTTTCCCCGGCGGGCACGCCGATGCCGGTATCGGAAACGGCGAACCGGCAAAAGGGCGCCCCGTTTTCATCCACGAAGGCGCCGGCGGACAGCCGGACCTCGCCCTCGGCGGTGAATTTCACGGCGTTGGAGGCGAGATTGAGCAGGATCTGCCGCAGCCGTATGGGATCGCCCATGATGGCGTCCGGCACGGAGGGATCGATGCGGCAGGTAAGCGAAAGTCCCTTCTCGAAGGCCTTGGGCGCCATGGTCCTGGCCACGTATTCCATCTCCGCGCCCGGCGAGAAGGAAATGTTCTCGAAACGCAGGCCGCCGGACTCGATCTTGGAGAAATCGAGGATGTCGTTGATGATGCCGGACAACAGCTCCCCCGAGGCGCAGAAGCTTTCCACATACTCCCGCTGTTCCCGGGTGAGGCTCGTCCCGGCCAGGATTTCGGCCATGCCCAGGATGATGTTGAGCGGAGTGCGGATCTCGTGGCTCATCCTGGCCAGGAACTCGCTTTTGGCCGCGTTGGCCGCCTCGGCCTCGTCCTTGGCCTCCCGCAGCTCCCGGGTGCGCTCCGCCACCAGTTTGTCGAGATTCTCGATCTGGTCCTTGAGATGAAGCCGCATGGCGTTGACGTTCTTGGCGAGCAGCATGGTTTCCTGGGCCGCCCCGGGGTCCACCCAGGGCTCGCGGTCGAGATTCCCCCGGGCGATGTCCATGGTGGCTTCGGAAAGCCGCTTGATGGGCCGTGTGATATGGTTGGACACGAAATAGATGATGGCCGCCGCCAGGAAGAGGAAGGGAAGGCCGAGAAACATCAGGGTGGAGCGCATGGCCGCCGCCCGCTCGCCGAAATGCGCGGTCAGCGTATCCACCCGCTTGGCCCAAAGCCCCACGGATTCGCGCAGACCGCCCACCACCTCCTCGGCCCTGGCCGCCTCGGCGGCGTCGCCGAAGATCCGCAGCTCCACGCGGCCGTCCAGGGCCGGGCGCGTCACGGTCACGGGCAGGCCTTCCGGCGGAACGAGGTCCGAGGCCGGTTTCCCGGCCATGACCTCGTCCTCGTAGGCCGCTATCCGTCCCTGTCCGTCCACCAGGGCCATGCCGCCCACCCGGGTATCGCCGCTTTCGGCCGTATCCCGGAACATGACGTCCACGGGGATGCTGAGGCGCATGTAGCCCATGGTCTGGCCGTATTCCGGGGAATACCGGCCGGATTTATACTTGAGCATGGCGGCCACGGAGAGGACCGCCCGTTCCATCTCCTTGAAATCCGGGGAAAAATACACGGAAAACGTCACGGTTGACTTGGCGTCGGCCTCCCGCTCGCGAAACCAGGCCGAGGCGGACTCGTCGGTCTCGGCGTTGCCCACGGGCTCGAGGTCGAAGGCCGGACGGCCTTTGCCGGGGGAGTAGCCGCCCCCGCAGCGGGCCAGTTCCCGGCCGTCGGTCCCGAGGATGCTGATTTCGGCCAGTCCGTAGTTCTGGATGACCTGTTCGAAGAGCGGATAGAGTTCCTGGCTGTAGATCTCCTCGCGCCGGCCGGGCTGGTTCATGAAGGCCTCCACCTGATGGGAGGCGGACAGGGTCAGCAGAATGCGCTCCAGGTTCTCCGCCCGAAGGCGCAGATTCTGCGTGATCTGGGTGGCCAGGGCCTCGTAGTCCGCCCGGACCCGTTCCCTGGCCAGATCGGTGATGGTGGCCAGGGAGGCGCCCGCCGCGCCCTCCAGACGCGTCACGCTCGCGGAGATGTTCGTGGCCGTATCCTCAACGGCCCGCAGGCTCTCCACGAAAAAATAGGCCTCGATCAGGCCGGGGGCCAGGATCAGGGGAATGAACACGGCCAAAAGCTTTGACCTGAGTTTCATGCCTGGCCTCGACGGCGGCGCGCCCGGTCAGCGGCCAAGGATGGCGATGCGCCCGTCCGTCTTCGGGGCGAGCGTCTTTTCCTCGCGCATGACCTTGATGATGGCGTCCGCGACTTTGACGCCGGTATCCGTTTTCGGGAGGTCCCGAAACATGACGTATCCATCGCCGCCTCCCGCCAGGAAGGCGCTGACCGCCACGGTCAGCTCGGCCTCGGGATCCAGCGGGGCGCAATCGCCCGAGCCGCCGCACAGTTCGAGGCGTTGGACCCTGGACCCCGGGAAGGCCGCTCCGGTCACGTCCCCGCTGGCGTTCTTGGCCAGACGCATGGGCGGTTTCAACGGATCGAGGATCGCCCGCAGGCCCGAGACCTGCAAAAAGGCGCCCGAGCTTTCGGGCAACGCGGCCGCCGCCAGCTCGAAGGCCTCGTACAAGGCCCTGCCCTTGATCTTCAAGATGATGACGTCGTCGCCGAAGGGGAACATCTCCCGGATATCCGAAGCCCGCACCGCGCCCTGGGGCAGCATGCGGTCTCCGCGAATGCCGCCGCCGTTGTACAGGGCCGCGTCGGTCTTGAATTCCCGGCGCAAGGCGTCGCACACGAAGTCGCCGACGGGAGCCTCGGCCGTGCGCAGGGTCGTCTTGCGCAGGTCGATGGGCGCCGCCGCGGCGGCCACCACCTCGTCCTTCGGCAGCTTCGCCTCGAATTCCTCGGCCAGGGCCTGGACCTTGGGATCCGGAGCCAGGGATTCGTCCACAGGCGCCAGATTCCAGAAATAGTCGGCGATGCGCTTATTCTCCACGCGCAGCTTGAGCGTTCCCAGGTAGGCGCCCTTCTGGCCGGTCTGGGTGACCACGGCGATCTTGCCGTCCGGGTGGCGGATAAGCTCACGGCCGCGTTCCACGGTCAGGTCCGAGTCGCCCACGCAGATCACGTCGATTTCCGGGACCTCCCGGGCCAGAGCCTGGGCCGCGATCAGCCCCGTCTGGGCCAGGGCGATCACGAGATCGGCGCCCTGGGAGCGCAGGGACCGGGCGGTTTCCCTGGCCACGGCGGCGTAGTCGCCGTCCACGGACACGGCGGGACCGGGCTTGGAAATGGTGGGCAGGGCCGCGTTGGCCAGACCGAACACGCCGATCTTGAGGCCGTTGCGCGTCAGCAGGAGCCAGGGTTTGAACAGCCCCGCCAGCGGGGTTCCCGGAGAGACCGTCAGGTTGGCTTCCACCACGGGGAAGGAGCAATGGCGCAGGGCCCTGGCCAAGAAGGCGTCGCCCATGTCGAATTCGTGGTTGGCCAGGGTTCCGGCGTCGTAGCCCATGAGCCGCATGGCCGTGAAGGCCGGCTCGCCCTCGAACAGCTCGTAGTGGGGGCCGATCAGGTCCTCCCCCGCGGAAAGGGTCAGGATCTTGTCGGGATACTCCGCCTTCATGGCCGCGATGGCCGTGGCCAGCCGGGCGTATCCGCCAACCGGCCGCCCGTTTTCGCCCGGATGCGGCAACAGTTGTCCCTCGCTGTCCGCCGTGGACAACACGATGAGATTCCAGTCCCCGGCCATGACGCGGCGCGGCGTCAATCCAAGCGTAAGCGCAAACGCAAGCGCAAGCGCCGCCAGAATGCGGAGCGGACAATACATGGTTCCTCCCTGTCCCCGGCGGGACCGGCCTCGCCCGGGCAAGACCGCCTCTTGAGGCAGACTAGCGCAAAACGGCGGACGTCTTCAATAGAAGACAGTCGCATCGTTTGCAGACCGGCTATTTCTTTTTGAGGGACATGAGCGCCTGCAGCCGGGAAAAGCTGTCCATGAGCGGGCTCGGCTCGCCCACGTCCTGCTGCAGAAAGGCGTTGATGGGGCCGATCATATCCAGGGCCCGGTCGATGTCGGGGTTGGAGCCCTTGGAATAGGCCCCGATGTTCACCATGTCCTCCACCCGGCGATAGGTGGCCAGAAGCCGGATGATCTCCTTGCCCGCCTTGAGGACGTCCTTGGGGGTCACGTCGGAACGCAGACGGCTGATGCTTTTTAAGACGTCGATGGAAGGATAGTGTCCCTGGTCGGCCAGGTCGCGGGTGAGGACCAGATGGCCGTCCAGGATGGAGCGGGCGGCGTCCGCGATGGGTTCGGTGAAATCGTCGCCGTCCACCAGGACCGTGTAGATGCCGGTGATGCTGCCCTTGCGGTTTTTCCCGGCCCGTTCCAGGAGCTTTGGCAGGTGGGCGAAGACCGAGGGGGTGTAGCCCCGGGTGGTAGGCGGCTCTCCGGCGGCCAGGCCCACTTCGCGCCCGGCCATGCAAAAACGCGTCACCGAGTCCATCATGAGGATGACGTCGGCGCCCTCGTCCCGGAAGAACTCCGCCATGGCTGTGGCCGCGTAGGCCGCGCGCATGCGGATGAGCGGGCTCTGGTCCGAGGTGGCCACCACCAGGACCGAACGGGCCAGGCCCTCGGGTCCCAGGTCCTTTTCGATGAATTCGAGCACTTCCCGGCCGCGTTCGCCCACCAGACCGATCACGTTCACGTCCGCCTTGGTGTTTCTGGCGATCATGCCCATGAGCGTCGATTTTCCGACGCCGGAGCCGGCCATGATGCCAACGCGCTGGCCCTTGCCCAGGGTGATGAGCCCGTTGATGGCGCGCACGCCCACGTCCAGGGGTTCGCTGATGCGCGGCCGGTCCAGGGGGCTTGGGGCCTCGGCGAAAATGGAGTTGAACCGGCGCGGCATGATGGGGCCCTTGCGGTCGATGGGCTCGCCGAAGGCGTCGATGGTCCGGCCGAGATAGCGCCTGCCCACGGGAAGAAGCGGCGGCGCGCTGGAATTGCGGATAAGGGCGCCCGGACTGATGCCGCGCATGTCGCCGTAGGGCATGAACAGGCAGGCGCCGTCGCGAAAGCCCACCACCTCGGCGGCCACGGCCGCGGCGCCCGAGCCCCCGGGCAGAAGATGGCAGACCGAGCCCACGGGCGCCTTGATGCCCCGCCCTTCGGCGATGAGCCCAACCACCTTGGTCACCTTGCCGTAGACCTTGGCCGGACGCAGGGTTTCCAGCGCGCTGATGCAGCCTTCGACGTCAAGCTCCACGGTCTAGCTCCCGGCCTTCGGGGCCTGGTTCGCCGGTTGCTCCGGGGCGGGCTCCGGCGCCGCCCGGGGGGGCTGTTCATCCGGATCGGCGCCCACGGAAAGGCCGCTGAAAATCGTTTCCACCTCGGCCCAGCGCGAGCCCACGGAATTGTCCACCATGCCGTCCGCGCTTTCCAGGATCACCCCGCCCATGGCCACGGACGGATCGGGCTTGATCCGCCAGCGATCGAGCCGCGCGCCCCCTTCCAGGGCCCGGCGTAACAGCTCCTCGAAAAGGCCCGCCGCGTCCGGCTGCACCCGCACGGTCAGATTGGTCCTGGCGTCGATGAGATCCAGCGCCTCGTCCAGGAGGCTTTTCGCGAGCTCCCAGCGCCTGGCCTCAAGCTCCGAGCCGATGGTCCGTTCCACGGCGATCTTGAGCAGTTTGGCGAAATCCTCGCGGTATCCGGCCCAGAGGGATTGGCGTTCGGCCTGCACCGAGGCCAGGGTCTCGGACACGGCGGCCGTCAGTTCGCCCACATGGGCCTCGTAGTCCGCGGCGGACTGGGCCATGCCCTCCTGGTAGCCCTCCTCCTTGGCCCTGGCCTTGATCTCCTCGGCCTCGGCCATGGCCTGGGCCAGAATCTCCTTGGCCTTGGCCCCGGCCTTTTCGCGCACGCGCTCCCAGAACCGGGCCTCGACCTCCTCGAAATGCAGGGGGGATCTGCGGGCCTCGATCTCGGCCACGGTGGTTTCGTGGGGACCGGAGGCGTCCAGCCCCACGAAGACCCGGGCGCTTCCGGGAGGACGCTGTCCGCCTTCAGATGAAGACATCGCCGCCTCCCCGGCCGATGGCGATCTTGCCCTCGGCCTCCAGGCGCCGGACCGTCTTGACCACGTTCTGCTGGGCGCTCTCCACGTCCGAAAGCTTGATGGGGCCCATGATTTCCAGGTCTTCCTGGATCATGGTGGCGGCGCGCTCGGACAGGTTCTTGAAGAACTTTTCCTTGAGCTCGTCGCTTGCGCCCTTGAGGGCCTGGGTCAGCTCCTCGTTGGCCACTTCCTTCAACAGTTCGCGGATGGCCCGGTCGTCCAGGGCCTTGATGTCCTCGAACACGAACATGAGGTTGCGGATGTCCTCGGCCATCTGGGCGGATTCCTCTTCGATCTCGGAGAGGACCTCCTCCTCGGTGGCCCGGTCCACGGCGTTTAAGATCTCGGCCACGGAGGTGATGCCGCCGACCTTCTTGCCTTCCTTGCCTCCCATGGCGATGAGCTGGTTCTGCAGGACCTTGTCCACTTCCATGAGCATGTCCTCGGCCACGGCTTCGAGCTTGGCCAGGCGCATAAGCACCTCGGCGCGCACGCCGGACGGCAGGTTCTGCAGCAGCTCGGCCGCCTGGTCCTGGTGCAGGTGCCCCAGGATGAGGGCCAGGGTCTGCGGATGCTCGTTGCGCAGGATCTGGGCCAGGATGCGCGGGCTGACGTTGCCGAGCTCCTGGAAGGGCGTGGGCCCGGAATCGATCTCCAGGGTTTCCAGAATGTATTTGGCGGTGTCCGCGTCCAGGGTCTTGGCCAAAAGGCGTTTGACCTGGTCCGAGCCGCCCACGATCATCTCCTGACCGTAGCGGACGGTCTCGTTGAACTCCCGGATGACTTCCTCCACCTGTTCCTTGGGCACGGTTTCCATGTCCATCATGGCCTTGGAAATCTTGGCGATCTCCCGGCGGTCCAGATGCTTGAAAATCTCGCTGGTGACTTTTTCCCCAAGGGCCAGGCACACGATGGCCGTCTTCTGGGGGCCGGTGAACGCGGGCATAAGC
>CALGYO010000119.1 GCA_937934715.1 uncultured Desulfovibrionaceae bacterium
GGGATGCCCAGGGTGCGGGCCAGGATGCCGGTATGGGAGGTCTTGCCGCCCTGGACCGTGGCCAGGGACATGATCTTGCCCACCTCGAGCCCGGCGGTGTCGGCCGGGGACAGGTCGTGGGCCATGAGCACCACCCGGTTCTCGATGGCCTTCAGGTCCGCGCCCTGTCCGGCCAGGCGGCCCTGGACCCGTCCGGCCACCATGCGCACATCCTGGATGCGGGCGCGGAAATAATCGTCGTCCAGGGCGTTGAAGGCCCGCTCCAGGTCGTCCACGGCCTTGTCCAGGGCCCATTCGGCGTTGATCTTGAGGTCGCGCGCGTAGGCAAGGGCCGATCCGCACAGCTTGGGATCGGTCAGGATCATCATGTGGGAATCGATGATGAGGGCGTGTTCCTTGAGGTCGGGCGGGATGCGCTCGCGCACCTCGGCCAGCTCCTCCTTGAACTCCGCGAAGGCGCGTTCCAGGCGGGAGCATTCGGCCTCCACCAGATCATGGGCGAGGGACTGCCGGGGCAGGGGTCCCTGTCCCGAGCGGTTGAGGAAGAAGGCCTTCCCGATGGAAACCCCGGCGGAAACCGGGATGCCTTTGAATATCTTTCCCGCCACGTCTTTCCCCGGCCTCATGCTCCCGGTAACAGCGTTCTTCTCTCACAGGCGCGCCATGCGCTTCGCCCGCCCAAAGACTCTCGTCCGCAATGCGCGGCTCTACCGGAACCGCTTTTTGAAAAGCCCGGCCAGATATTCCAAGGCCTCGTCGGCCTGGGGTCCCTTGGCGCGAATCTCCAGGTTGGTCCCCTGCCCGGCGGCCAGGGTCAGGATGTCCAGAATGCTCTTGGCGTCCACTTCGCCCTCGCCTCCGGACAAACGCAGGTCGCAGGCGAATTTTTGCGCTTCCTGGGCAAGCCGGGCGGCGGGCCGGGCGTGCAGGCCCTGCTCGTTGAGCACGCAGACGCGCAGGGAACGCACCTCGTCCGAAACGGCTCCCCCGCCCGAAGCGGCCATGCTCTCGCCCATCGATCCCTCCTTGCCGTCCACGCGCAAAGCGATTTTATGCCGTATGTTCAGCGCATCCGAGGCCTTGCGGCTTCGGGCCGGACTGAAACCGGCGCATCATATACGAAGCCACGCGAAAGTGAAACCGCTCACAACCACGAATATAATGAGAAATTCCCTGCGGATTCTGGGCCTTGCCAGACACCAGAGGGTCAGGATGGCCACCGCGCCGATGTCCAGCCACGGAAACCCCGCCTTGTCCGCGCCAAGCGGCCGCGAAAACATCCAGAAAAACGCCAACAGCCCCGCATTGACGATTTTGACCCGGCGGCTCCAGTTGACCAGGTTCCAGCGCTTGACCCGTTTCAGGACCTGGAAGCCTTCCCTGTAGCCGATGAAAAAGGTGGTCAGCTTGAAAATCTGGGCTGCGGCCAGGAGAAACAGGGCATAGGCGGCCAGAAGCTCGTAGCGTCCGGAGACGGCCAGACAGGCCGCCGTCAGCGCCCATACCCCCATGGCGGCCCCGCCGAAAAAGGAGTCGCCGATGGCGGAGAGGGTGAATGCCGTGGCCCCCCGTATCTTGTCAAGGGTCTCGGCGGGCAGGGCGCCACGGGAAATCTTGACTTCCGTGGAAAGGAACACCCCCACCAGAAGCGGCGTCCAGAAAAGGTGGGTGTTGTACAGGGAAAGGTAGCGGTCTTCCAGCGCCCGGCGCAGGTCAGCGGGGTCGGGATAAAGCGCGCGCAGCCCGGGCTCCATGGAAAAGGCCAGGCCCACGTTCTGCAGGCCGCGCGTATTGAAGGCCGCGCCCACCAGGTAGCACCTGAAAAAGCATTTGAGCAGGGTCCACAGGGAGGGATCGCGCCTGCTGGTACTGGCGGGACTGGTCTCGGTCATGCCGGGGCTTTCCTGATGGCGAACGTTGCCTTGATTGTGGCAAATGGCGAGGAAAATGACAAGGCCGATCAACCTGTTCCGCTTTCGAGCGGAATAAGGGACAGGTCCCCGTCCTCCAGCGTCCCGCGTTGGGGAAACCCCGCCTCCATGAGGGCCGCCAGACGGCTCCCCCGAAGCGGAGGGAGATGGCGCGCGGCCGCAAGGGCGGCCAGATCGGCCGCGTCGTCCAGGTCGCGCAGCCTGGGGGAGAGGCGTACCCGCAGCCCGGCCCGGCGCAGGCGTCCCAGGGTCCGGGCGAAGACCTTGGGACCGCCCCAGGGCATGTCCTCGAAGGCCCGCCGGGACAAGGCCGCCCGGACGAAGGCCGCCCGGGTGAAGCCTATCATATAATAACCCCCGTCCGCCGCCTGTCCCAGGACCGCGTCCGCCTCCCCGGACGCGAGCGCCCCGCCCGCCCGGGCGATGACGGCCGCGGTCAGCCCGGGGGCGTCGCCGCCGAAAAGAACCGCCGCGGGCGCGCCGCCGGTAAACGCCGCCTGAAACGCGTTGGCCATGCGTTCGCCCAGATCCGCCCCGCGCTGGGGGACGTAGGAGAAACCCGGCCCCAGCAGGGCGCGCATGGCCTCTTCCCGGTCCGCCGGGGTGAAATGCGCCGCCGCCTGAAAACCGCCGTCCGAAAGCCGGTCGCCCATGTCGCGCAGCATGGCCGTATGGACGGCCAGGGCCGCTTCCTGGCCCAGATCCGCCGCCAGTCTGGTCTTGACCGCCCCCCGGATGGGCGCCTTGACGAAAAAAAGGGCCTGGAACGCCGCGCGGCCCATGGAATCCGCCGCGCGTCTCAACGCCCGTCCCCGTCCCCGGCGCCGTCCATGCGCTCCACCCGGCTTCCCGCCGGGTCCTCGGCCCTGTCCGTGGCATGGCCGGACGCCCGGCCGGACGCTTTTTCTGACGTTTGCCCAACCGGTTGCCCAACCGTTTCCGCAGACGCGGGATTCCCCGGCGCGCCGTCCGAAAGGCCGCACGGCATTCCATCGGACTCCCCGTCCGGCAGCGGCGGGTAGAGCCCGGCCAGCCGCTCCGGCGAAACGCCAAGCAGGTAGGAGACGATCAGATACTGGTTGCGCAGGACGCAGTACAGGGCGCCCTCGGCCTCCCAGCGCCTGGGCGAAACCAGGGTCCGCAGGGGCAACAGGGCGATCTTCGAGCGGCCGTAGGCCCGTTTCACCCGCCGCATGAAGGCCACGTCCTCCATGATGGGCGTCTCGGGAAAGCCGCCCACGGCGGTGAAGACGTCGCGCCTGGTGAACTGGGCCTGGTCGCCGTACGGGGTGCGCGTCAGCGCGTTGCGGCAGCGGGCGCCCGCCTCGATCAGCCGGTAGCGCCATTTCCTCGAACGCACGCCGAAGCGGAAGGCCCCGGCGGCCGCGCCGTCGAGAAGGGCCCCGGTCACGGCCTCGAAGGCCCCGGCGGGCAAGCCGCAATCCGCGTGCAGGAACAGGAGGATCTCGCCCCGGCTGGCCGCGGCCCCGGCGTTGAGCTGCCTGCCGCGCCCCTTGGAGGCGGGAACCGCGACCACTCCCCCGCGATCCACGGCCGCCAGGGTGTTCCGGCCGGGATCGCCGTCCACGATGACGATTTCCGGATCGTGACCGTAGCCGCGCATGCGGACATGGTCGATCAGGGCGTTGATCCGGCCTTCCTCGCGATAGACCGGGATGATGACGGAAATGCGCGGCCCCATGGGCTCTCCTTGCTCCGGCGGCCGGTTCATGGCGCATCGGCCGGCTTGCCTTGCCGGGTCAAGCCGTATAGAAAATCATGAGACTACCAGGAGCGTGACATGACCCGGATCGCCGCCAAGACCGTCAAGGAATACATCGCCAGATCGTCCGCCTACGCGGGAAAAGAGGAAACGGCCAAGGCCCTGGCCAACGCCTGCGAGGCCCTCAAATGCCTCGCCCTGTCCACCGTGATCTTCGGCAGGGAGCGTTTCGAAACCGAGGCGCTGTTGCGCGACCTCATGGCGGTCTTGCAGGAGCTGCCCGAAGTCTCCCCCCTGGTCCGGGGGAAAATCCCCTACGCCAAGGGTACGGAAAAGAAGCTATACCTTCTTTTGGACGGCATCAAAAAGAAAATCCAGGCCGACGTCGACGCCAAGGAGTCCCAGGAGCGCAGGAATCGCGAGGACCGGTTCATCGACGCCATGGGCAAGGCGAAAATGTACGTGGACCGCAAGGAATATCCGGCCGCCCGCAACATCTTAAACCGCGTCTGCGAGGAATTCGCCGACCGGGAAGGCATCCTGCTCGAAGCCGGACGCATGTTCGTGGACGCGAACCTCCCCCTGGACGCCCTGCCCTTTCTCCAGAAATCCATGGAGGACAATCCCAGGGAGGGCCGGGCCTACAGCCTGGCCGTGGACTGCCATCTGGCCGCGGGCGACTCCGCCAAGGCCGAAGCCCTGCTCAAGACCATCCTCAAGCAGTTCGGGGCAAGCCCGGGCGTCTACATCGTCATGGCCCGCATCGCCGTGGAAAGCCGCAAATGGGACAAGGCCTACGACGCCCTGCGCTGGATTCTCGACCGGGATCCCCAGCACGCCGAGGCGAAAAAACTCATGGAAACGGTGGAGCCCCGCATGAGCGTGGGCGGCGCCGCGTCGGGCCGCGATAAAAAAGGCATCGTCATCGATATGCCGAAATTCTAGCGCGGCGTTCTTCCCCGGCCCCGTTTTTTACGAGGATTGCGCGCGGCGGCCGCTCAACCCCTCTTCGCTTGGCGTAAAGCGGGGCGCGAGCGCGCCGTTGACCCCAGCGGCCATCCGGGTCAGGCGGCGGGACAGCGCCTGGGAAACGGACGGCCCGCCCGGCGGCCCATCTTTCCGGTTCAAATCGTAAGGATTCCGTGCTAGGTCTTCTCCCGCTCAAACGCCCCTTCTTCGCCTCCGGCGCGGGCGAATCACATTCCGGAACCAGGATGCTTCAGACGGACAACAACGCAGGCGCCCCAGCTCAACCGCATTTTTCCGCTGTTTTCCCCATGGCGGCGCTCGCGATCGCGTTTTGCGCCGCCGCGATCTTGCGGCTCTATCACCTCGGACTGCCCAGCATGTGGCTGGACGAGCTGCTCGTTCCCATGGCCGCCAGGCATCCTGTGTCCTACATCGTGGATCTGTGCCTTTCCACGGAAGTCCACCCGCCCACGTTTTATTTTCTGATCAAGGCGCTTCTGCTGGGCGGTGAATCAGACGGCTTTTTGCGCATTTTTTCCGCAGGGTTCGGCCTTTGCGCCATCTACGCCGCCTACCGTTTCATGCGCCGGGAATTCGGCTTCGAAACGGCGCTGGTCTACGCGGCCCTTCTGGCCTGCAACCCGCTGCACGTCTACGTTTCACGGGTGGTGCGCCCCTACGCCGTCTTCATCCTGGCCTTCGTGCTCTCGCTGGACTATCTCAAGCGCTACGTCGATGGCTGGCGAAGGAACGATCTCGCCAAACTGCTGGCGGCCAACGCCGTCATGGTCCTTCTGCACTACTCCTCGTTCCTTCTTTTGGCCGCGCAGACCGTCGTCATCCTCCTGTTCGCCGGAAAGGACCTCTTCAGAAAACGCCTCAAGACCATCGCGGCCTATCTGGCCGTCTCGGCCCTGACCGTCGCGGCGGTCATGCCCTTTTTCATCGCCCGCCTGCTGCGCACCCACAAAGAACAGTTCATGGGGTACGACTACGGGCAGGCTCTGCTCAACATCTTCGACAAGGTCATTCAGACCTTCTACATGTTCGAGAACATCCCCCTGCGCGCCGTCATGGCCGCGCTCTTCCTTCTTGGCGTTTTCTTCATGTGGCGCAGGGACAGGACGCGGTTCCGCTTTTTCTTTCCGCTGTTCGCCGTCCCCGTCATCCTGCTGTGCGTCACCAAGTACGACTACTATGCCTTCAACGTCTGGCATCTTTCCTTCCTGACGCCCGTCCTGCTGGTTTTCACGGCCTACGGTCTGCGCGTCCTTCTCCCCGCAAGACGGCCAGCCATCGTCTTCGCCCTGGTTCTGGCCGTGGGGGGAACGGTCTTCCTGACCGGGACGCGCTACAAGGATTTCTTCGCCTGGGACACGGCCATCGTGCCCTATTATACCCTGTCCAAACCGCTGGCGCGCAACCTGCCCCCGCTGCTCGAAAAAGACGCCGTGACCGCCTTCAGCAATTCCGGCATGTACAACGGCTACAACTGGTACCGGGACCAGTTCACCAGTTTCAACGAGGTGAAGGAACAGCGGGTGACCCCTGAACAGGCTACGGTCCTTGTGCAGTTCGCCGGAGGGAAAAACGATTTCGGGGGGCTCGCCGGCGGCGCGGACGATTTTTACGCGAAAAACGGCCAGCCCCTGAACGTCCGGCAACTCTTCCAGGCCACGGTCACAGACTTCCTGGTCACGCGCGCCCCCGTCGCCGGCATCGGCGCCCTGCCCTTCGAGTGGCGGGCGGACATGAATCTGACGGGCTTCTACCGCCAGGTCCACCGGCTCGACAGGGTCATGATGGACACGGACTGGGGCGGTTCCATCACGCCCACGCAAAACGACGTCACAGGCGCCCTGGAATACGCCTTCGCCAACTCGGCGCCCCAAGGACCGCAACTGATCACCGGCATCGTCGGCTACAAGAACACGGGCGTCCGGAACGCCTTGAGGGTCCTCTACAAATTCGACGATGGCGATTTCGTCCCGGCGGGTCTTTCCACAGGCAAGGACCGGCGGGAGGAAATGGGTTTCGCCATAGAGCGGACCGCGCCCTACGAGCGGCTCACCGTGCGGATCGAGATGAACTGCGCGAAATATACGGCCCTGTTTCCCGGAGGCAACCTCAACACCCTGGGATTTACAGGCATGCGCCTCACCGCCGTTTCACTGAAGCCCGAATGGCTGCGCGCCCTCGGGGAGCCCGTCGAATGATCAGGCCTTTGCCGTCGCGCCTGGGCCGGGCCATGCCGTTATGGCTTGTGTTGCTTGTGGCGCTTGTAGCGCTTGTGGCGGCGGGCTGCGACCAGAACCCGCCCGAGGTCAAGCCCCTGGTCATGACGGACCTGATCGCTTTCAAAAGCCAGCCAGACCTCGTGCTGAACAACTTCGAAGGCCCGGAACGCGACGGCAAGGGCGCCTGGCGATGGGCCCTTGGACCGCAAGCGGCCATATACTTTCAAAGCGACGGCGCGAAAGACTACGTCCTGCTTCTCGAAGCGTTCAATCCCATCCCGAATCAGACCGTGACCCTGGAAATCAACAAAACCCCGGTCAGGACCTATGCCGGTCTTCCCGTTCCGTCCTGGCTGGAGCATTCCATCAGCGACCTTCTGGTTTTTCGCTCCAAGCCGGGGCTCAATGAAATCACGCTGCGCTTCGCGGGCTGGAACGGCCACGGCGTGACCTTCGCTCCCGGCGACAACCGCCCCCTGGCTCTCGCCGTCGTCAGTTTGCTCCTCTACCAGCGCCCGCCGCAATAAAAGACTCCGCGAACGACGCCGGGAGAGATGCCCCGGCGGACCAAAGCGACGCGCCGGAGCCGTCCCCGTTTCCGGCGTTGACGGACCGGACCCGCGCCCGCGGCGCAAACGCGGGCTATGCCCCCAGGCGGCGTCCAGTCCGGAAAAACGCCTTTCCCGCCGCAACCCGCCGGATGCGCGATACGCCCTTTTTCTGGGCGCGGCTTTTGGGCTGGTCAGGCCGCATCAGGCCGCATCCGGCCGCATCAGGCGCTTCAGGCCCATCCGGGGCATACAGGGCATCCGGGGCATCCGGGGCCCGGATCCGGGACGCGCCCTTCACGCCCCCCCGGCCGGGACGCTCCTCCCGGATGCGCGCTCCTGGCAGCCCTGCCGGCGGACACGGCATGGGGCGGCCTCCATCCCGCCCGGCGCCGTCTGCTGGCTCCTCGCATTCTTTAATTGACATTGATTATCATTTTCACTTAAACGGTCTTCCACGAACGGCGAAACCCCAACGTCACCCCAGCCCAAGGAGACCCCATGTTCATGCACGAAAGTCTTTGCGCCCGAGGAACCGATCACGGCGTGCTCTATAACGGACGTCCGGCCAAACGCCTGGACCTCGGCGAGGTCCGCCTCACCGCCCAGGGCATGCGCATGCTCGGCGAGGGCATGCTCGCGGTCAGCGCCCAGTACGGCCTGCCCCTGCCCATGCTGAAAGACGCCATGAAGGGCGCCCTCTACCTGGTCCCGCCCAGTTCCTCGCTCTATTTCCTGTTCCAGGTCCCGGAGCTCGAGGCGGACATGCACATCGAAATCCCGGCCGAGTTCTGGCGCTTCAACCAGCCTGATTTCGGCGCCTACCCCGAAGAGCGTTGCGCGTAACGGGGTGTCCGCACTTTCGGCGGGACGGGAAAGCCCCCCCGTCCATTTCGCGCGAAAGCGCGGACGGCCCCGCGATCCGGTCTGCGGCGCGCCCGCCGGTTGGGCGCATCCGCATGATGCCCGCGCCCCCAGGCCGGGACGCCCCGGCTCCGGCGTCCCGGCCGCGCGCCCCCTCCTCCAGGCCATGGGGCGGGAGCTTTTGGGCCAGACCATGCGCATCAACATCCTTCTTCTTTCCAAGGAGGGGGAAACCGGCGGATTTCCGGCCGTCATCTCCAGCGTGGACGGCGAGGAGCTCGCGGTTGCCTTCAAAAAACCCTTGCCGGTCTGCTTTTCGCGGGTCACGCAGCCGATCCCAGGCGTTTTCCCTGGCAAGACCAGGGCTTGCTCCGGGCGAAAGCTTGTTTTATGCCTTACCCGCGCTCATTCCCGGTCCGTCAGGGTCCGCCCGGACGAACCCGGCCAAACCGGGCGAAATCGGGCGGGCGGGACGCGGTCCTCGCCGCGGGCGACGCTTCCCCAAAGGTCAGTCCATGTCCCAGCCAGCTCCGGAAACGCCCGCGCGGCCCTTCGCCGTCATCAACGAAAGCCTGCGCATCCCGGCCGCCGAAATCCGCTTCACGGCCTCGCGCTCAGGCGGCCCGGGCGGCCAGCATGTCAACAAGGTCAGCACAAAAGCCACCCTTTCCTTCAACGTGGCCGCCTCCCCGAGCCTGTCCGAGGCGCAGAAGGCCCTCATCGGGGAAAAGCTCGGCGCCCGCATCGGCCAGGACGGCGAACTGCGCATTGACGCTTCGGAATACCGCAGTCTTTCGGCCAACAAGGCCGCCGCCATGACCCGGTTCATCGAACTTATGCGCCGGGCGCTGGCCCCCAGGGTCAAGCGCGTGAAGACCCGGCCCTCCCTGGGCGCCAAGCTGCGCCGTCTGGAGGCGAAAAAACGCCGGGGGGCGGTCAAGCGCCTGCGCGCGGACGGCCGCGGGAACGACGAATAGCGCTCCGGAGCCCGCCGCATCCGATCTCCCCGGCGCGCAGCGCGCATCCGTCCTCCCCGGCGCACAGCGCGCATCCGATCTCCCCGGCGCGCAGCGCGCATCCGATCTCCCCGGCGCGCAGCGCGCATCCG
>CALGYO010000120.1 GCA_937934715.1 uncultured Desulfovibrionaceae bacterium
TCTGCGGAATGCTGATGTGGGATTCGTCCACGAACAGGATGAAGTCCTCGGGGAAATAGTCCAGAAGCGTGTACGGGGGCTCCCCGGCCTTGCGGCCGTCCAGGTGCCGGGAATAGTTCTCGATGCCCGTGCAGTAGCCCAGCTCCTCGATCATCTCCAAATCCTGCATGGTGCGTTGTTCCAGGCGCTGGGCCTCCACCAGCCGGTTGCCGTCCTTGAGCTCGGTCAGCCGTTCGCGCAATTCGTCGCGAATATCGCTTATGGCCCGGCTCAGGTTGTCCCGGTCGGAAACATAGTGGCTGGCCGGAAAGATGATGAGCTTGTTGAGCGTGTCCGTGACCTCGCCGGTGAGCGGGTCCACGGACACGATGGCCTCCAGCTCGTCCCCGAAGAACTCCAGCCGCAGGGCCGCTTCCCGGCTGTAGGCCGGAATGATCTCGATCACGTCCCCGCGCACCCGGAATACTCCCCGGTGGAAATCGTAGTCATTGCGCTCGTACTGGATTTCCACCAGCCGCTCCATGACCGTATCCATGGAAATCTGTTGCCCCACTTCCAGATGCAGCACCATCTTTTCGTAGAACTCCCGCGAGCCCAGGCCGTAGATGCAGGAGACCGAGGCCACGATGAGCACATCCCGCCTCGTCAGCAGGGAATGGGTGGCGCTGTGGCGCAATTTGTCGATGTCGTCGTTGATGGACGAGTCTTTCTCGATATAGGTGTCCGTGCGCGGCAGATAGGCTTCCGGCTGGTAGTAGTCGTAATAACTGACGAAATACTCGACGGCGTTGTGGGGAAACAGGGACTTGAACTCGCTGTAGAGCTGGGCGGCCAGGGTCTTGTTGGGCGCGAGCACCAGGGCCGGACGCCCGCAGCGGGCCGTGACCTGGGCCATGGCGTAGGTCTTGCCCGTGCCCGTGGCCCCGAGCAGCACCTGCCCGCCGACCCCTTGCTTGAGGTTGGCGGTCAGCTCGTCGATGGCCCTGGGCTGGTCGCCCTTGGGCTCGAACTCGCTGACCAGGGTGAACAGTCCGCTCATGCGCCTCTCCCGGGAAGGACGTAAAGCCCCACAAGGCCCTCAAGACCGATCCGGCCGGGCCAGCTGAAAAATGCGACTGGAAAAATCATGCGCGGGAGTGTACGTAGAACACGGCTGAGAGACAATAGATCAATCCCCCCAGGGAAAGCGCATACGGAGACGCCCATGAAAATCGACATCGTTCCCTTTGATTTTTCGCTGCCCGTGGACCGGGCCCACACCATTTCCATGATCATCAAGAGCTTCAAAGGCCGCAGGGACGTGGAAATCCACCTGTTCCGCAGCGAATGGGACCCCGAGGAATTCGAGGCCTACGACTGGGACGTCCTGCTCGGCGACCAGCTCCACCCGGACCTGGAGGTCAGCATCGACAGCAGCAAGCGCGTGCTCCTCGAAGCCTTCACCGACGAGGAACGCGACCAGGTCATCGAATACCTCAAGGAACACTATAAGGATCGCGTGTCCTTCGTCACCAGCTGCCCGCTCAATTTCCCCATCCCCCTGGGGCTGACCGCCCTGTCCGAGCTGGCCGAAGGCAAGGATCTCGGTTTCATCGAATTTTCCAAAATCCCCCACTACAACCTGCCCTTCAAGATTCGCGGCTTCTTCGACCTCAGCCAGCACAAGCCCGTCATGGAAGGCGCCGAGTAGGCGGAAGAAGCGAAAGACCTGGGAATGCCTCCGGCGGCCAGGGGAAAACCCTTTTTGAAAAAAGGGTTTTCCCCCTGGACCCCTTTTCCCAAAAACTATTAACGGGTTGACGTTGGCCCGAGCGCGATGGCTTTGCCGGTCTATCGCGAGTTTCGGGTGAGAAGGGTGTTCGCGATGAAAAGCGTTTGCGTATTTTGCGGCTCTTCGCCCGGGGCGAACGGGGCCTATCTTGCGGCGGCCAGGGAGCTTGGCCGGACGTTGGCCGAGCAAGGCGCGCGGGTGGTCTACGGCGGCGCGGCGGTGGGCCTCATGGGCGCCGTGGCCGACGCGGCCCTGGAAGCGGGCGGCGAGGCCGTGGGCGTCATTCCGGAATTCCTCTTCAAAAAGGAAATCGCCCACCAGGGCCTTACCGAACTGGTCACCGTGGCCTCCATGCACGAGCGCAAGGCCAAGATGGCCGACCTCTCCGACGGCTTCATCGCCCTGCCCGGCGGCATGGGCACGCTGGAGGAATTCTGCGAGGTGGTCACCTGGGCCCAGTTGGGGCTGCACCAGAAACCCTGCGGCCTTCTCAACGCCGCCGGCTACTACGCCCCGCTCATGGAATTCTTCAACCGCATGACGGGCGAGCGCTTCATCAAGGAAGTCCACAAGGGCATCGTCCTGTGCGAGGACGGTCCGGGCGAACTGCTCGCGGCCATGCGCGCCTTCACGCCCGTCATCGCCCCCAAATGGCTCGACAGGGACAAAACCTAGCGCGACGTTCCTCAAAGAACGCCTCGTTTTAGAAAAAGTAACGATAAAGGCGTGTTACCCTCGAGGGGCGCATACTCCTTCTTCGGGAACGCGCCCCAAGCATAACGCAACGGCGAGGAGGGAAAGGCCATGGATGCGTTCGATCCGGTGCAGCAGGCCGACGCCTTGCAGATTCAGGCGGGCAAGGTCGTCGAGCGTTTGTCCCTGCGCCGCCTCTGGGGCGGCCTTGGCGAATTCGTCCCGGTGGGCTCCTCCCGCTTCGGCCTCATGGCCACGGCCAATCTCGATTTCGAGACCTACGTGGACGCGCCCGATCCGCAGGAGGGGTTCGCCGTGGTTGCGCAAATCGCCGCCATCCCCGGCGTCACGCGCATCGAATACCTGAATTTCCTGGGGACCTCCGACCCCGGCCTCTACTGGCATATCTTCTATGACGACGAGACCGCCCGGACCTGGGACCTGGCCTGCTGGCTCGTGCCCCATTCCCACCCCCACGC
>CALGYO010000121.1 GCA_937934715.1 uncultured Desulfovibrionaceae bacterium
CGAGATGTAGCCGTGACTGGAGTTCAGACGTGTGCTCTTCCGATCTCCCGAGGCGTTCTCCAACCCCCAGAACCTGAGCATGTCCCGGCTCGGGGAATAGGGCTCCCGGCAGTGGGGACAAATCCGTCGCACCAGGCGCTGGGCGATGGAGATGACCAGGACCGAGGCCACCAGAAATGGCTCGATGCCCATGTCCATGAGCCGGGCGATGGCTCCGGCGGAGTCGTTGGTGTGCACGGTGCTGAAGACCCGGTGGCCGGTCAGGGCGGCCTGGACGGAGATGCCCGCCGTCTCCGCGTCGCGGATTTCACCCACCATGACCACGTCCGGGTCCTGACGCAGGATGGATCGCAAGCCGCTGGCGAAGGTCATGCCCGCCTTGCGATTGAGCTGCACCTGGCGGATGCCGTCCATGCGGTATTCCACCGGGTCCTCGAGGGTGATGATGTTGATGTCCGGGCGGTTGATCTCGCGCAGGATGGAGAACAGCGAGGTGGACTTGCCGCTTCCGGTGGGGCCGGTGGAAAGATACATGCCGTAGGGCTTGTGGATGACCCGCTTTATCTTTTCAAGATCCGCGTCCGTCATGCCGAGATCGGTGAGCAGCAGGCCGCCTGCGCTCATGTCCAACAGACGCAGCACCAGGTTCTCGCCGTAGATGGTGGGCAAGGTGGACACGCGCACGTTGATTTCCTTGTTGTCCATGACCACGGAGAACCGGCCGTCCTGGGGCACGCGGCTTACGGCGATGTCCAGGCGGGCGAGAATCTTGATGCGGGAGATGACGGGCAGGATCATCTGCTTGGGCGGCGCGGGAATGAGCTTCAGCTTGCCGTCCACCCGGAAGCGCACCTGCACGGTGTTTTTTTCCGGACTGATGTGCACATCGCTGGCGCCCTCGCGCACGGCCTGGGTCAGGATGGAGTTGACCAGCCGGACCACTGGCGCCTCTTCAGCCATGTCCGCCAGGGCGCTTAACTGGGTGTCCTCGCTCTGGGCCGGCGGCGCATCCTGCTCCAGGCTCATGGACTCGATGCTCTCGAGTACGCCCTCCAAGCCCGTGCTCATGCCGTAGATGACGTTGGTGAGCTGGGCCATCTCCGCTTCGGTGCAGATGACGGGCTCCACTTCGCAGTTCTTGTAGATCTCGATGTCTTCTATGGCGTTGATGTCGAGCGGGTCGGTCATGGCCACCTTCATGAGGGCGCCTTGACGGACCAGGGGGGCGAGCTTGTTCTTGATGGCCAGTTCGGCGGGGATGAGCGAGGCCAGCGTGGAGGAAACCGGATATTTGACGGCGGAATACTTGTCCAGGGACATCTGACGGGCGATGACGTCAACCAGGGCGGTCTCCTTGATCACCCCCTGGCGCACGAGCTGCTGTCCGAGCTTGCGGCCTTCCTTTCTCCCGGCGGACAAAGCCTGCTGGATTTGCTCCTCCGTGGCCAGTCCGGCCTGGACGAGCATTTCTCCCAGCCGCAGACGCTTGACTACCGTCATAAACAGGTCCCATTCCCGCCAGGCGGGCAGGACGGCGCGGGAGCGCCGTCAGCTTTTTACGCTGTCGTTGTGAGCGACCGCCTTTTCCTCAGACCTCGGCATCAGCGGCGCCGTTTCGGGCTGCCCAAGATCGGTATAGAATACGGATCCGGGTTCGAACGAATCCACGATCACGGCCTTGCCCGCCAGTTCCTGGGGCAGGGATGCGGCCGCGCGTCCGGCCGAAGCCCGGTCCGCAAAGATTTTGTCCATTACCACGTCGAAGATCAAGCCCTGTGTCGGGCTGAAATGGGCGAACAGGGTCAGTTCCGGCCAATCGGCGCGCGCCTGCGACAGATAGGCGAAGGCCATATCCAGGGAATCGGCGCGTCCCACCCGCACCAGCGAGCTTCCGGCGGGCGGCGCTCCGGCGATGATGGCCGGGAAGTGCAGGACCTGTCCCGGGCGTACCGCGTCCAGATCCTCGATCTCGGGATTGGCCCCGGAAAACATGGACAGGATGCGCTTGCCTCCCGAGCCGTAGACCTTGGCCGCGCGCAACGAGATCACCCAGCCCTTTTGCATGGCCACGTCGCCCAGAAAACCCGGCGGGGCCGCCGTCAGGGACGTCCGCCCGTCCGGCCTGGAGCCGGCGTTTTCCCCGGAAACGGCGGACTCGCTCGCGGCCGCGTCGGCGGCCTTGACTCCGGCAAGCTCCTCGGCCGACAACGCGGCCCCGGAAGCCTCCTGGGCCGGCGCCGGTTCGCCGGGCGACGCGCCCGCTGCGGACGTCGCGGCCGTTTCCGGCGTCTTGACGGGCGCGCCGACGATCTCGATGATTTCCGCATTCGAAAAATCAGGCTTCCGGGACGCGGCCGTCGCATCCGGCGCCTGGGGAATGGGCTTTACGGCGCTTTCCGGCGACGGCTCGGGCTGAGCAGCGCCCGCCGCCGCCACTTCCACGGCTGCGGGAACGTGGACCGCCTCGCCAGGGGTCGCGCCCGCCGGGGCGAATTCCAGCGTTTCGGCCGTTCCCGCCTGCTTTTTTCCGTCAATCGCGACGTTTCCGTCCGCTTCCGGATTCGCAGGGGACTCGGGAGCCTTGGCCACGGGAAGTCCGGCCAGACGGGCCGCGCGCTGGGTGGCGTCCTCCTCGGGAACCGCCTCCTCGAAAAGGGGCCCCAATGGCTTGTCCACAAGACGCGTGGACGGTTGCGCCGGGCTCGGAGACTCGGCCACGGCCACCGCGGCGGGAACATGCTCCTGTTGCAAAGCGGCGGCGTGGAAGAGTCTGCCGTTCACCACGTCGTTGAAGGTCCGCTTGATCTGGGGCGTGAAGCCGCCGATGATGATCCAGGCGGGAATGATCAGCCACAGGAGGGCGCCCGCCCAGACAAGCCCGCGCTTGAGGGTCCAGGGAGAGGGGCCGATGCCGCGCGAGGCTCTGGCCACGGTGAAAAAGCCCGCCTGTTTCTTCCCGGACGCGGCCATGAGCAAAAGCGCCTTGTGGCACAACTGCACGATCTTGCGGGGGAATCCTCCGGAGCGGCGGTAGATGCTCCAAAGCGCGGCGCCGGTGAAGAGTTCCGGCGCCCGGGCGTCCTTGGAACACAGCCCCAGACGGGTCTCGATCATGCGCTTGGTTTCCGCATGGTCGAGCGGTTCCAGAAAGAAGTGGAAATTGACCCGATCGGCCAGATTGGGCCGATCCTTGAGCATGACGTTGAATTCCTTCTGGGCGAAGATGACGATCTGCAACAGCTTGAAGGCGTTGGTCTCGAAATTGAGCAGTTCGCGCAAAAGCTCCAGGCATTCGCCCGTGATCTTCTGCCCCTCGTCCACGATCAGGGTGATGATGCGGTTGTTGTCCACCCCGCGCTTGCGCAGAAATTCCCGCAGGTTTTCCTTGAGCCTGGGATAGCTTCCCTCGATCCGGTCATCGGGGACGCCGAACAGCAGGTTCAGACTGCGCAGGAAGTCGAGCGGATCCTTGAAATAGGGGTCGAGCATGAGAAAGGTTTCAATGGATTCCTCATGTCCGAGCACGCGGATGAGCTGCCTGCACAGGGTTGTCTTGCCGGTCCCCACGTCGCCCGTGACCACGTTGAGCCCCCGGCGCAGGCGAACGGCGATCTCCATCTGCTGGAGACACTCCATGTGGTTTTTCGATCTGTAGAACAGATCCGGATCCGGCGAATTGGAAAACGGCTCCCGGTTCAGACCCAGGCCCTCGAAATAGTCCATATGCGCTCCTCCAGCTCAAGGCGGCTCGTGCGGCCCGCGCCGAATCGCCCGTTCCGCTCCGGGCCCGCCCCGCGTTCCCTGCATGCGCTTTACGCGCCGATGGCCGGCGCCCTTGCATCCGCGCGGTCTTCGAAACAACCGCCACCCTGCGGGGAGACGGCTAATACTCCCTGTCGTTGGGACGCCCGTCCGGTCCCACGCCGTTGACCAGATATTCCTGGGAATCGCCCGCGCCCGTCTTGTCCGTTTTCTTTTGGGGCGCATCCTCCGACGGCGGATTGGGAGCGAATTCCACCTGTTTCTTGTTCAGGATGTGCGGGGTGATGAAAATGAGCACGTCCATTTTTTCCAGGGAATCCGAGGTGGACTTGAAGGCCCAGCTCAGTCCCGGAATGTCCTTCAGGAAGGGCACGCCGCTCGACCCCGTGGTGATCACGTCCCTGGTAAGCCCGGAGATGACGATGGTGTCCCCGTCCTCCACGATGAGCGTGGTCTCGGTCTGACGCTTGTAGATGGGCGGGTTGCCCGACACCCAGTTGGCCTGGTTCTCGTCTACCTGGTCGTCCACGACCTTCACTTTCATGCGCATGCTGTTCGCGTCCACGATGTGCGGGGTCATTTCCAGGCGCATGACCGCGTCGGCCCATTCCACGTTGGTGCCGTTTTGGGACACGGACACGTAGGGCACCTTCTTGCCGTTTTCCGTGTACGCGACCTGGTTCTCCAAAGTGGTTATGGAGGGACTGGCCACGATGTTGATCTTGCTGGCTTCGGCCAGGGCGGTGAGCTGGGTTTCGAGCACGGATTCGCCGATGGTCCCGAAGAGGAAGTTGAGGCCCATGCCCGAGCCGCCCAGGCCGCCGTTGGTCACGTCCAGGGCGGATTCCATGGAGGAGGCCGTGGGGAAGTTGATGCCGAATCCCGTGCCGCTCATGCCCGAGCCGTAATAGGGCGTGGCGCCGGAGGCCCAGGGGTCCAGGGTGTAGGTGCTGACGGGGCCGGACGATGAGCCGGGATAGTAATAGGTGGTGGCGCCGGTATAGGGGTTGGCATAGACCGCGTCGCCCACGGCGAAGGTATTGGAGGTGTAGGTCGCCCCGGAACTGGCCGGCGAAAGCATGAAGGTGTTGCCGTTGGGGGTGAGTCCCTTGAGCAGGCCGCCCCACTGGATGCCCAGTTCCTGCAGGGCTTCCTTGCGCGCCTCCACGATGTGGGCCTTGAGCATGATCTGCGGACGGGGCTGGTCGAGCTGCTCGATGAGCTTGACCATTTTTTCGGCGTCGCTGCGCGGCGCCTGGATGATCAGGGAATTGGTATGGATGTCCGCCACCACGCGGCCCTTGAGCATGCCCGAGAATTCACCGGCCGTCTTGGGATCGTATTGCTCCGCGTCCCTGGATTCTTTTTTGTTCTCGTCTTCCTGCGTGTAGGAGCCCGGAAGCCCGCACAACCTGTTGAGCGTGAATTCGATCTTGGTGAGATCCGCGTATTTCACTTCCACATAGGCGGTCACATAGGGTTCGGCCAGTTTGATCTTCGATTCCTGGACCAGGTTCTTTTCCCTGGCCTCCTTCATCTTGTTGTCGCGCTCCAGGTCCTCCAGGGTATACACCCTGATGATGTCGCCCTCCCATTCGTAATCCAGTCCGTTCGCCTTGAGGATGCTGACGAAGGCCTGATCCCAGGGCGCCTTCTCGATATTGATGTTGACCGTGTTTTGGGCTTCCGGTTCCGGGGCCGCCGCCGGAACGGGAACTGGCCCGGCGTACCCCTGTCCGATGGAGATGCCCGATTGCGGGGGCATGGGCTGGTTCTGCGGGATGACCGGCGTCTGCGGTTCCGCGCCGATGCTCGAGGACAGCACGACATTGACGTTGGCGGCCCGGGCCAGGGCGCGCAAGACCGAGGTCACTTCGGTATTGTACATCTTGAGACTGACCGGCATCTTGGGCAGATCCTTGACCGGCGCTTTCTGCTCGATGATCTCCGACTGGGGGGCTATCTGCGTTTCCTGGAAGGTGATTTTCCTGGGCTTGGCAGTAGGGGAGTAGCCCGGGGACTTTTCGGCCTTGACCCGCCAGTGCTCGGTGAACGGATCCACCTTGGGCTTTTTCGCGCATCCCGGCAAGATAAGCGCCGCGCAAAGCGCCGCCGCAAGGCACGCGGAGGCGATTTTTCCGAAAGTGGTCCTGTTTCCCGGCCGTGCGCCCATAGTGCTCTCCCGCCTCGTTGGTTCCTTGCGCGCCCGCGAGCGGCTCCGCCGGCGCGGCATCAACGCGTTATTATCCAAAATACGACGTCAACCAACCAAACCCATCGAACTGTAGAGCCATCCAAAAAAGCAAAGGCTAGCGATCCATGCCGCCCGGATCCTCATAGGACAGCGTCACGCCGCCTCCGCCCCGCTCGTCCGCCAGCATCACATGATCGGGCTCGATGTTCACCACCCGATATTTCCCGCCTTCAAGCAGGTCGCCCGCCATGTATTCCACCCCGTCTAAAATAGCCAGTTTTTCGGACCCCAGTTCGATATAGCCGGTATACGTCGGCAGCCCGGAATCCTTGGTCTTGGGCCCGAACTGCAAGGCGCCTGAATAAAAGCCCGAGTCGTTCCAGGGCCGGGCGGCGGCGTCCAGGATGTACAGCTCGGTTTTGGCCGGAGCGGTTTTCTCCCGTTTCTTGCCGATATCCTCGACCAGTTTTCTCACGTCGTCCAGGGAAGCCTTCGTGGTTTCAACGGACGGAGCGTTCAAACCCGGAAACCGGTCGTAGAGCATATAGCCCCCGATGATCACGACCACCGCCGCCATGATGAGAAGCAGGTTTCTTTCCCGTTTGGTCATGCCCCGTCGCCCGCCCCTGGTTGTAGTGAATCTCCGGCCATGCCTACTTCCGCTCCGCCCAGACCGTAACCGCCAACTCGGGACCGTCGGCCTTGCGGCTCAGCGTGATCCGTTCGATCTTGGCCAGGTAGCTCTGCCTGCCAAGCAGAGCCAGAAACTCCCGAAGCTTGTCCAGTTCGCCGTGCGCCACGACCCGAATGGAAAGACGCATTTCCTTGTCCAGAGAATCCGGGTTGGCGATTGCCGAGCCGAGCGTAACGCTGGCCTTGGCCGCCAACTCGCCCATCAGATCGTTGATATTGACGACATCTTCCTGCGAAAGCTGCTTCGGCCCGGTCAGCGCATCCCCGGGAACGAGGTCCCCCTGAATGGTTTTCGTCAACTGCAAAAAGAGCGGGACAAGCAGCTTCTGTTTTTCGATTTCCTGGGCCGTGGCGTTGATTCTCCGATCCGTCTCAAACAGATCGACCGCATTGGGGATGATCACCATGAGACAGAAGGCCAGGACGGCGACCAAGGAAAACCCCGCATACGCCACGGCCTTTTTCGGGAGGTTGGTTCCTGCGGAAAATTTCATCGGTCTCCCCTAGAGTTCCGACAACACAAGGGAGACCACGAAGCGCAACGCCTCCCCTCCGGAGTCCGTCATGGTTTCCGGTTCGCTTTTCGTAACCGCCGATTCGGAAAAGAGCGACGACCCCCGAAGACGGACAAGATAGCCCGCGAGCGCCGACTCCGCCTCATTGATGTTTCCGGTCACCAGCCCTTCCAGGATGAGCGTGCGCGGTTTCACGGTCCTTCTTTTCCCATTCTCGCCGTTGGCGTCGCCTTCCGGTTCGCCCAAATCCACGTTGACCTGGGTGAGCTTGACGTTTTCCGGCAACATGGAAAACGCCTCGCCGATCGCTCCGAGTCCCTGGTTCCTTGCGGCGAAGCTTTTGACCGCCGCATCCACTTTTTGGGCCTTGGCCGTCGCCTGGGCCATCATCTCAGGGTCCACTTTGGGCGAATACTTGGCCAGCTCCGACTCCAGGGTCTCAAGCTCGCGCACTTTGTCCTTAAGGACCATGGTTTGATAAAAACTCGCTCCGGCCATGATGATCAGACCGGCGGCGCATCCCAGGAGCATGTAGCGGTTGACCCGGGCCACGCGCTCGTCATGGCGCTTTTTGACATACGTATTGAGGAGGTTCGGCGTGGAGGCGTTTTCCGAAAGCGCAAGGCCAAGGGCCAGGTTGTATCCCACCCGTTCGGTCATGCTCGCGGGGCGCGCGGCGCTATTGACGAAGGCGACGGCGGGATCGGCCAGAGGGTCGAACACCTCGCAGGGAAGCCCAAGGCTGGAACCGATGAATTCCACGAAGCGCTCGCATGGGGACAACGGCCCGGTCACATAGATTACACCCACCGGATCATTGCCCAGGGTCTCCTGGTAATGCTTGATGGTCATCTCCACCTGTCTGGCCAGACGGGAGGCGGCGGGCATGGCCATCGCGAAAACGTCCTCCTCGTCATACCCCGCCCTTTTGAGCGCATCCTCGTTCGCCCCCCCGGGAATCATGCAGAACAGCAATTTCTTGGCGGAAGCCTCCCCTGCCGGGGAAACCTCGCAGCCCTCGCTCTCATCCAGCAGGTCTCCGGCGTCCCGTTCGCCGTTTTCGCCCGGCGCGGGCATCCCGCCGTCGTCTTCGGACTCGAGGGGGGAGGCGGCGGCGCCTTTTGCTTCGTCCCGCGCGTCCCGGGAATCGGGCGGCGCAGGGGACACGGATGGTTTGGCCGGGGAGGACTCCTCGGAAATCACCTGCACGTCGTCGTCATCCAGCATCAGGGTCAAGGCGGGCGGAGCGGCGGGGATGCCGTTCCCGCCAAGATCCACCAGGGTTTCGGTCTCGGGCCCCGGAACGGCCGGACCGGGCGCCGCCGGTTCGGATTCGAGCGAAGCCGCGCGTTCCTCCCGGCGCCGTTCGAGCGCGTCCTCGATGCTCTGCTCCATGCCGGACATGGAAGCCTTGATGACCCGGTTGAACACCAGTCCCTGGTCCGTGAAAATTTCAAGGCGCGACCAGTTCCAGCCCACGAAAAGCACGGCCGCTCCGCCGGGAGGCGTCTGTCCGTGCAGGCTGCGGAAAATGTTTTGCGCGGAAAACGAAGGCATGATCAGGCCGGCCAGAGGATGGCCCGCCCGGGCGCACAGGCTGGCCCGCTTCTGCACGTCGGCCTTGGGCGCGGAATAGACCATGGCGGCGATCTTGGACGCCCCTTTCTGCGTCACTTCCCCGCGCCGCTCATAGTCGAAGATCACGCTTCCCTCGTCGAAATCGAGCTCACGCTTGGCCGACCAGTACACGGCGTTGTCGATCTGCTTCTTGGCGGCCTTGGGGATGGTGATGAGCTGCATGTCGCTGGTGGACGTGACCATGGACGCCCACAGCGCGTCCTTCACGCCCTTGGCCATGAAGGCGTCCAATACCCCGCGCAGGATGGCGATGGCTTCGTCCGAGTAGAGGTCCAGGGACACGTCGAATCGCACGGTCTTCATGGCCTGGACCTCGAAAGCGCTCCCGCTGCGCCGGGCCCGGACCAGACAAATCTTGCCCGGGCTGATATCCACGCCCACGGCGCCGTGTCCGTTGCCGAAAAGCCTGAAGCCGCCCAATTTCAGCGCGCGCGCACCCGGATGCGGCGCCTTGGCCGCGCCTTTGGCCGAACCCTTGGCCGCGCCTTGGACCGCGTCCTTGGCCGGATCCCTGGCGATGGTCCGCTCCCCTCCCTGAGCGTTCCCCTTGCCCCGGATCATGGACAGCAATTTTTCACTGGGCGAACGACTGTCTTTTGTTTCCAAGCGTATTCCCCTGGCCGTTTCGATTGTTCCGCCGCGTACGCGTTCACCCCTCCAGACTGGTCAGCCTGACCACCTCGGCGTGCGAGATGCGCCAGCTCCGCCCGACCTTCACGCCCCGCAGCTCGTTCGTCTTGAGCAGTCCGCGAATTTTCTGGTCGCTGCACTTCATGAGTTTGGCCACCTCCTGCACCGTGTACGTTTCCTTCACCTCTCCAGGTTTCGCCGGCATCCCCAACCCTCCTTGAACCCTCAAAGACAAGGATGTTTATCGATATATATCGATATTCTTTCGCTAAGAAGCATAAACGGTCAATAATTGCAAGAGATAACTCTTTTTCGATAAACTCAATTTTATTTATCTTTATTTAATAATTACAAATAGTTATAAGCGACATCAAATTGCAGGCGCAGAAAAATCCAGTCCCGTCGCCGCGTTGAAATCCGGGAAGGGCCGTGGGGAATGACTCAACAACGCCCGGAGCTTGTGCTAGGAGAAAGGCGGCCCGCCGTACCCTGTGAAGCGAACCCGCCCCATTACGGCGCGCCGGACCGGAAAGCCCCCTTGCGCCGCCGGCGGACGCGCCGGGCCGCTCGCGCCGCCGGGGAACGCCGGCGCCGCGAAAGCGAGGAGAAAAAGCTTTTTTGCGAGGAAAGATCATGGCGGAATTGGACGCGTTTTTTCAGATGATGCATGAAATGGGCGCCTCGGACCTGCATCTGTCCAGCGGCTCCCAGCCGCTCTTGCGGCTGCACGGCGCCTTGCAGCGCATCAAATACAAGGTCCTGGAGCATGAGGAATTAAAACGCATGCTCTACGAGATCACGCCTGAGAAGAAGATCAAGGCGTTCGAGGAAACGGGGGACGTGGATTTCGCCCACGAGGTTCCGGGGCTGGCCCGCTACCGGGTGAACTTCTTCATGCAGCAGCGAGGCGCGGCCGCCGCGTTTCGCGAGATTCCGGAAAAGATCGTCACCCTGGAGGAGCTCGGACTGCCCGCCGTCCTGGCCGAGCTCGCCCTTCTGGACAAGGGGCTGGTGCTGGTCACCGGTCCCACCGGCAGCGGCAAGTCCACCACGCTGGCCGCCATGATCCACCACGCCAACGTGAACCGCAAAGACCACATCCTGACCATCGAGGATCCGGTGGAGTTCGTCCACTCCCCCATCAACTGCCTGATCAACCAGCGCGAAGTGGGCCGGGACACCCAGTCCTTCCAGAAGGCCCTGCGCGGGGCGCTTCGCGAGGATCCGGACATCATCCTGGTGGGCGAAATGCGCGATCTGGAGACCATCGAACTGGCCATCGAGGCGGCCGAGACCGGCCACCTGGTCTTCGCCACCCTGCATACCATGTCCGCGCCCAAAACCATCGACCGCATCATCGACGTGTTTCCAGGGGAACAGCAGGGCCAGATCCGCTCGGCCCTGTCCGAATCCCTGCGCGCCGTGGTGGCCCAGACCCTGCTCAGGCGAAAGGACAAGCCCGGCCGGGCGGCGGCGCTTGAGATCATGCTGGCCAACTCCGCCGTGCGCAATCTCGTGCGCGAGAACAAGACCTTCCAGCTGCCCACGGTCATCGAAACCGGCAAGAACGCGGGCATGCGCGCCATGGACGACGCCATCATGGAGCTTGTGGAAAAAAACCGCGTCGACGCCCGGGAAGCCTATTTGAAGGCCGCCAACAAATCCCGGTTCAAACCCCTGCTCGGCGCCGGTCCGGGCGCATCCGAGGCCTAGCCCATGTCCGCGCCCCTTTTGGACGAACTCATCTCCGCGATTCTGGAAGCCGCGCCCGAGGCTTCGGACATCGTTCTTTGTCCCGGCCGTCCCATCCAGGCGGAAATCCACGGCGAACTCGTCCCCGTG
This sequence comes from uncultured Desulfovibrionaceae bacterium, assembly GCA_937934715.1. Classification (GTDB taxonomy): domain Bacteria; phylum Desulfobacterota; class Desulfovibrionia; order Desulfovibrionales; family Desulfovibrionaceae; genus CALGYO01. Next base: position 11,275 of record CALGYO010000121.1, read on the forward strand.
TTCCCGGCCGGATTTCCCCGGCTCCTTTGCGGCGCCCACGCCGAGATTCTGGCGGATTGGCTCATCGGCGAGAGCGCCCGCCATTACCGCGACCTCTCGCGGCGCGGCGCCTGCGATCTGGCCTACGCGCTTCCCGGCGCGGCCCGGTTCAGGGCCAACGTGTTCAAGAGCCGGGGCTCCCTGGGCCTGATCCTGCGCCGCCTGCCCGCGTCGATTCCCTCCTGCGCGGACCTGGGACTGCCCGGGCCCATCCGGTCAATGGCCGAGGCCAGACAAGGCCTGATCCTTGTCTGCGGCGCCACGGGGTCGGGCAAGACCACCACCCTGGCCGCCCTGACGGACGCCATCAACGCCGCCCGGCCGGTCCATATCCTGACCCTGGAAGATCCGGTGGAATTCATCCACGAGCCCAAACGCGCCACCATTTCCCAGCGCGAACTCGGAACGGACTTCCCGTCCTTCGCCGAGGGCTTGCGCTCCGCCCTGCGCCAGGCGCCCAAGGTCATCCTGGTGGGCGAAATCCGCGACCGCGAGACCGTGGACGCGGCCTTGCGGGCCTGCGAAACCGGGCATCTGGTGCTCGGCACCATCCACGCCCCGGACTGCGGCCAGAGCATCAACCGCATCCTGGGCATGTTCCCCGCGTCCGAAGAACGGCTCATCCGCAACCGCCTGGCCTCGGGCCTGGCGGGCGCCGTGGCCCAGCGCCTTGCGCCGCGCATCGGCGGCGGCCGGGTTGCGGCCTTCGAAATCATGACCAGCACCCTGCGGGTGCGCGAATGCATCCTGGACGGCGAGACTGAGGACAAGACCTTTTACGACATCCTGTCAGCCGGATCGGCGGCCGGCATGAACGCCATGGACCAAAGCCTGTGCGCCCTGGTTGGGGACGGACTGATCCTTGAGGAAACGGCCCTGCATTATGCCTCGGACCGGGCCGTCCTGAAAAAGACCCTGGCCGCGTCCGCCCATGCCAGGGGAAAAGCGGTCAAGCCGTCCAGAACCCTGCGGCTGGACCTGGAATAACGACCAAACAGAAGAGCTTTTTTCCCATGAAAATCACCTGTCCCTGCGAACGCGTCACCTTGAGCCTGCCGGACGAAAAGCTGCCCGCGTCCGGGCGGTTCGTCGTCGGCTGCCCGGAATGCGGCAAGAAGGTGCGCATCAGCCGCTCCCCCTACGGTACGGAGGCCGCTTTCGCCGGAGAGGCCGCCCTGGAGGGCCTCCTCCCGAACCTGCGGAGCGCGCCGGAGGCGAAAGAAAGCGCCGCATCGCCCGGCGAGGCGGACGCCCCTCCGGCCGCGTCCCGTTTCATCGCGCCAAGGCCCATCCCTCCCGAGCGCTCCTCGGTCTTCGCGGCTCTTGGCGAGGCCAACGCCTTTCTGGCGGTCAAGGCCTATTGCCGGGAGCATGGCCATTATCTGCGCAAGGCCCCCCAGGACATCCTGGAGGCGGTCTGCGACCTGCGCGTCAACCCCCATGCCCTGTGCCTCATCGAGGACGCGCCCGAATTCGCCGCCCTGATCGAGGAGACCCTGGCCTTTACCGGCGAGCGCCGCCGCAAGACCGCGGTGATCCTTTTGGGGGACTACGAGGACTTCGATCCGAAATCCGCTTTTTACAAGGGCGCCGACGCCGTGCTAAACATATCCGAAACCGCCGACTTTCCGGCGCGGCTTTTCGCGGCGGCGGGCGTTTTCAGGCGCCGGGCCGCCCGGCGCGAACAGGCATCCTGAAACCCTCCGGGGACATATGGACAAAATCGCCGCCTTGCTCCTGCATCCGAATCCCGAGGTCCGCGCAGCCCTGCGCGAACGCCTCGCAGGCGTGGATTTCATCAAGGTGCTCGGAGAAACGGTCACCGCCTTCGAGGCCTCGGAGCTTCTCAAAGCCATTCCCTACGGCCTGATCTTTCTTGGCGTGGACCTGCCGGGCGGCGTCAGCGGCATCGAACTCGCCCAGACTTTTTGCGGAAAAAAATACCGCCCGGCCCTGGTCTTCATCGCCCCGGACGAATCCCTGGCCTACAAGGCTTTTGAGCTCGGCGCGTCCGATTATCTCATCTGGCCCTTCACCGAGGAGCGCTTCGCGGGCGCCATCGACCGGCTCAACCGGTACAAGCCCGCCTTCAAGGAAATCCCGCCCCCGGACGCCTGGACCAGGGGCGGCCAGGCGGCCACGGGCGATGACGACGACGAGGAAACCGTGCGCCTGCCCATGGAAGAGGAAGAGGAGGACCGCTTCATCTCCGCCCTCAAGCAGGCCTGGGACCTTTCCCAGCTGGCCCGGCCCATGGAGATCGAAAAGCTGCCCATCACCCAGGACGGCCGCACCATCCTTCTGCCTTACACCCACATCATCTTCATCGAGGCCTACGAGGACTATTCCTTCGTGCATACCTCGGCCCAGAAATTTCTTACCTCGTACCGTTTGAAGGCCCTGGAGGACCGGCTCAAACCCCACCGGTTCTTCCGCGTGCACCGCAAATACCTGGTCAACCTGGACCTGGTCACGGAAATCGCGTCGCTGCCGGGCGGCAATTTCATGCTGCGCACGGCGGGCAAGACCCGCATCGAGCTGCCCATCGGCCGGCGCAGGATCGGGGAACTGAAGCAATTGCTCGGACTCTAAGGCCGGTCGCGGCCCGTGGAATCGTTCAAGGAGAAGGACATGGATCAAAACGGAGCGCTGGACGCCCTGCTCAAGGAAGAACGGGTTTTCAGACCCTCTCCCCAGACCGTCATCGAGGCCAACGTCAAGCCCGACGAGTACGAGGCGGCGGCGGCCCTGGCCCAGAGCGACTATCTGGCCTTCTGGGAAAAGACCGCCCTGGAGCTTGACTGGCACCGCAAATGGGACGCCGTGCTCGACGATTCCAAGGCCCCCCGCTACTCCTGGTTTCCGGGCGCCAAATGCAACATCGTCTACAACGCCCTGGACCGGCACATCCTAAGCAACAACAAGAACAAGCTGGCGCTCATCTGGGAAGGCGAGGCCGGGGACTGCCGCAAATTCACCTATTACGAACTCTACCGCGAGGTGA
>CALGYO010000122.1 GCA_937934715.1 uncultured Desulfovibrionaceae bacterium
TGGAAGCGACTTCCTTGACCATCTGGGCGCCCATGTTCTCGAACTTGTCTTCCAGGTCGATCTCCTTGGCCACGGTCACGCCGTCCTTGGTGATGACCGGGGAGCCGAAGGACTTTTCGATGACCACGTTGCGGCCCTTGGGACCAAGGGTGACCTTCACGGCGTTGGCCAGCTGGTCAACGCCCTTTTTCAGCTTTTCGCGGGCTTTCGCGTCGAAGAGAATCTGTTTGGCCATGATGCTGTCTCCTAAAATTTTGTTGGAATCGAAAGACTGAAAATCGGGCGCTTATTTCTCGATGATGCCCAGGATGTCGTCTTCGCGCATGATGAGGAATTCTTCGTCGTCGATCTTGATCTCGGTGCCGGCGTACTTGTTGAAGAGAACCAGGTCGCCCTTTTTGACGTTCATCGCCATGGGCTTGCCGTCGTCGCCGCGCTTGCCGTCGCCGGCGGCCACGATCTCGCCGCGCATGGGTTTTTCCTTGGCCGAGTCAGGGATGATGATGCCGCCTTTGGTCACGACTTCTTCTTCGAGACGCTTCACGAGAACGCGATCGCCTAACGGTTTGAGCTTCATGCGAGTCAACCTCCATGTGGTTTATTTGTAATTTTAGCCCTGCTAGCACTCGCTTGTTCTGAGTGCCAACCAGGGCGGGACTACATCTAATCATGCCGCCTCAAAAGGCAAGGGGGAAAAACGAAAAAATCGTATTTTTTTTCAAAGAGGGGCTTGATGCGCAATGTCCGGAAATCGTTCGATTTGCGCTCGCCCGGCGTGGATGGGCGCGACCGCTCCCACGTCAGGGCAAGTAATCATCCTCGCGGTTTTGGCAAGCGGCCGGCCGGTTTTTTCCGGCGCGGACAGGGGCCGCAGGGCGCGCCGCCCCGGGGCGGGATCGCCGCGCGAAGGACGCGCGGCATTGCAAAAACGTCCGCACGGACGGCGGGCCGGGCGGCGGGATCAGCCCGCGTACCGGGCCCGGGCGGACCGGCCGAAGGGCACGCCGAGCTTTTTCATGCGGCTTTGCAGGGTGCGCGGATTGACGCCCAGGATCGCGGCCGCGCCCAGGGGGCCCTCCACCCGGCCCGAAGCCATGCGCAGGGCTTTTTCGATATGCCGGACCATGGCCGCGTCCAGATTCATGTTTTCGGGCGGCGCCGCGCCGGAGGGCGGCAGGGGCATGGCCGCGGATGCGGCGGTTCCCTCCAGCCCGGCCGGGCCGGGGGAGACGTGGGCGAAGTGGAGCGTCCCGTCCCGGCTGAGGATGATTTCCCGCTCCACGATGTTTTCAAGCTCGCGTACGTTGCCGGGCCAGTCATAGGCGGAAAGCCGGTCCAGCGCCCCGGGCGCCGTGCGGGGAAGTTCGGCGAGCCCCATGTCGCGGGCTTTTTTGCGGATGAAATGGAAGACCAGGACCGGGATGTCCATCTTGCGTTCGCGCAGGGGAGGGATGCGGACGGGAAAGACGTTGAGCCGGAAAAAGAGGTCCCGGCGGAAGGCGCCGCTTTCGCAGAGGGCCGTGAGATCCCGATGGGTGGCGGCGATCACCCGGATGTTCGTCCGGATGGGGACGCCCCCGCCCAGGCGCTCGATGGTTTTTTCCGCGAGCGCCCGCAGGAAGCGGGTCTGCGCCTCTGGAGACAGCTCGCCGATCTCGTCCAGGAAGATGGTCCCCCCGTCGGCCCGCTCGAAATAGCCCTTGCGTTCCCTGGCCGCGCCTGTGAAGGCGCCTTTCTCGTGGCCGAACAGCTCGCTTTCCAAAAGACCCGGCGGGATGGCGCCGCAGTTGACCGTGATGAAGGGGCCGTCCCGGCGCGGGGACAGGCGGTGGATGGCCCCGGCGATGACCTCCTTGCCCACGCCCGTCTCGCCCAGAAGCAGGGCCGGAGCGTCCGAGGCGGCCACCCGCCGGGCCAGCGCGAGAACGTCCTTCAAGCCGTAATCCGCCCCGGCGATATCCTCTTCCACCCCGCGAAGAAGCGCGTTCTGGAAAAAGCGGGCCTTGTCCGCCAGGGCGTCCTTGAGCCGGACCATCTCCCGGTAGCGTAAAAACGAGGCGGCGCTGACGGCCAGGGGGTCGTGCAGGGAGGAAAACAGGTCCGCCTGAGCCTCGGTGAAGGGCTCCCCCCGGCTGTTGGTCAGGGCGGCCAGGCCGATATAGCGGCCCTCCACGCACAGATCCAGCGCCAGACAGGAGGCCTCGGGCGTGCCCAGGTCCAGGCCGAGTTGGCGGCTTAAAGGATACGAGCCCAGGTTGGGGATAAACAGCGCCCGGCCGTCCGGGGGCGACCCGGCCAGCGCCGCTTTGAGCATCTCCCGGACCTCGGGCGTGAGCGTGGTCTTACGGGAGACCGGGGGCGAGGATGCGGCCGTGGCGTCGGCCACGGTCTCCACCAGGCCAAGCTCCAGATCGAAGAGGTGGATGCTCAAATAATCCGAGGGAACATGTTCACGGATGAAAAGCAGGCAGCGCTGGCAGGCCGCTTCCAGCTCCAGGGTGGAGAAAAGCCGCTGGGTCGCCTGCCTGAAAAACGCGTCGCTTCGCATGGTCCCGCTCCTTCCCCAGCTCCGGTATTTCAGCGTATCGGCCTATTCCTCTGAAATGGAGGAGTCAAACGCTTTTATTTCAGAGAAACGCCCCATCCCTCGGGCAAGGATGGGGAGGCTGGCGTTATCCTGCTTGAATGAAAGGGTATTATTCTTCGCTCTTGTCTGGCCCGGTTCTGGCAACAGGAACGGGACCCGGCTCGGCCCAGGCCGCGCCGGGCGGGAGGGATCAATCCATGGCATGGATGGAGATCATCCGCCTGCGCGCGGTTGCGGATTTCGACCGGAAGGACGCGCTTAAGGAGCTGTCCTGGCTTTCGTCCGGGGTGGACGAGCCCGGTCTCGACCGGATCGCGCTGGCTGCGGAAGCGGCGGGAAGCGGCGATTTCATGGTCGCGCTGTTTTGGAACGGCGACTGTCCGGGGCGGAGGAAAAGCCGTCTGGGAGAGATGATCGCCGAGACCCTGCGCCCCTTCGGTCTGACCGGTCACGCCGCCTGGTCGACGTTGGCGCGCTTTGCCTACAAATGAACCGTCCTGGCGAGCGGAGGACGTATGCGCCGGATTCTGGGACTTTGCATGCCGTTCGTCCTGGCGGCCGCCTGGCTGTGGTCGCTTGCGCCGCCCTTCGCGGCGGGCCGGGCCGCGGCCGGAACCGCGCCTTCGAAGCGCCGCAGCGATGAGGGGCCGTTAGGGATGAAAGAAGAGGGCAGACCATGAAGCTGACGACGTTCGCAGCCGGACTGGCCGGCATGATGTCCTTGTCCGGAGGCGCTTCGGCGCTGGCCAGAAACGGCCGGGGCGGGAAATCGGCGCCAGAAGGCGCATCCGTCAGGCCGCCCGTGCATGTGCGCCATGAATGGGACGCCCTGCGCGAATGCGTCGTGGGCCGGGGAGAGGACATCGTCAATCCTGGATGGAGCGCGGAATGCGAGTTTCTTCCCCCGAAAGAACGGGAGCTCAAAACGCGCGGCGCGGGCAGGCCGTTCGCCGAAACCGATCCCGAGTCCGCCCGGAAGATCGTTGAGCAGGTCGAAACCCTGGCTCGCACGCTCGCAAAGCTCGGGGTCACGGTCCACAGGAACCGCTCCTTCACCCCCGAGGAACGGGAGTATCTGCGTTTTCTTCAGGAGGGGAGCGTCGCCATCTTCACCCGCGACCCCATGCTGACCATCGGTAACAACGTGATCGAAACCTCGTTGCGCGCGCCGTTCCGGCGCAAGGAACGGTTCATCCTGCGCCCGGCCCTGTCCGAAGCGCTTGCCGGACGCGTCGCCAACCATGTCTCCATGCCCCAGGCCGCGCCCTCGAAGGCGGCGCTCGACCCGGGAAATCCCAATGATCCCGGCCCGTACCTCGAAGGCGCGGATGTGCTTCTGGACGGCGAGGACGTCTATGCCGGCCTGTCCGGCAAGGCCAGCGACAGGGCGGGCGTGAAATGGCTCGCGAGGTTTCTCGGGCCGGACTACCGGGTCCATGCGATCCGCCTGAAGCCGGGCTTTTTGCATCTGGACGGCGTCTTGTCCCTGCCCGGGCCGGATCTGGCGGTGATCTGCCCGGGCGCCTTCCTCGATCCTCTGCCCGCGCGCGTCGCCGCCAGACGCAAGATTCCCGTCACCTCGGAAGAGGCCCTGCGCTTTGGGGCGAACGGCCTCATTCTGGATGAACGCCGGGTGATCTGGGGAGCGGAGCACGGACGGATCATCAAGGCCCTGCGCGACCACGGCCGGGAGGTCATGGCCTTGCCCTGCGATGAGGTCTCGCGCATGGGCGGCGGTTTTCGCCGCACGCACCACCCGCTCTGGCGGGAAGGGTGACGGGAATCGGCGAAACGGGCCTTCCCGGCGAGGGCGGCCTGGCCAAGCCGCGCGTTGCCGGGCATGAGCCGGGGAGGTCCGATTTTTCGACGCGAGGCGGCCGGTCGCGGGCCGGAGGGCGGATCAGGCGGGGTCCGAACCGAGCCTGGCCTCGCGCACGGCGGTTTCCGCCACGCGCCGCATGTCCCGCAGCAGGCGTTGTTTCTCGTCTTCCGCCAATCCGGCCGTGATGGTCTCGACCCAGGCGTTCTCGATGGCGATCACGCCGTCGTAGGCGGCCCGGCCCTTGTCCGTGGGAAAAAGGACGGCGGCGCGGCGGTCGCCGTCCTTGGGCCTGCGCGTGATGAAGCCGTGTTTTTCCAGGTAGCGAAGCGCCCGCGTCACGTTGCTTTTATCGATATGCGCGATGCCAGGCAGCCTGTCCTGGGCGATGCCCTCGTTCTCGCAGATTTTGATGATGAACATGTGGTGGCTGCTGTTGATGCCGAGCGCCTTGAACATCCTGTCCAGATGGATTTTCGAATGCCTGTCCGCGATGGCGATCCACTTATATAGCGTGTTCATGCGTTTTGCCTATGCGCGCCGCGACGGGGCGCGTCCGGCCGCGGCGGCCCGGGCCAGGGAGATGATCAGGCCCAGGCAGGAAAAGGCCGCGAAGACGGAAAAGCCCGTCCGCAGGCTGGCCAGGAAGGGGGCCAGGAGCGCCCCGGAGAAGGGCGCGTCCCCCATGAACAGGGAAAAGATCAGGGTGACGCTGGTCATGCTCACCGCCATGCCCAGCGTGCGCATGGAGGCGATCATGCCCGAGGCCAGGCCGAACTGGGCGGGCTTGACGCTGCCCATGATGGCTGTGGAATTGGGCGTGATGAAGACCCCGAATCCCGCGCCCACCAGGCCGAGTTCCAGCCCGAGGAGCCAGACGGAGGCGTCCGGCCCGATGGTCGCGGCCAGCATGAGCAGCCCGGCGGAGCTTAACAGCATGCCCAGGGACGCCAGTTTCGCGGGGTCGGTCCGGTCGGCCACCCGGCCGATAAGCGGCGAGATCACGATCTGCACCGCGGGCTGGATCAGGAGGACGCCGCCCGCTCCCTGGGGAGTGAGCCCCTTCACGTATTGCAGGTAGAGGCTCATGGCGAAGGTCACGCCGAAGGTGGCCGCGTAATTGCCGAGCGCCGCCAGGCCGCCCAGGGTGAAGGGGGCGTTTTCCCGCAACATCCTGACGTCAAGCAGCGGATGGGCCGTGCGGGCCTGCAAAAGGAGGAAAAGGACCAGTCCCAGAAGCCCGGCCCCGATCATGACGGGGCCGTAGGGCATGCTCCCGGCGTGGACCGCGCCCAGCATGAAAAGAGCCACGCTCGCGGCGTAGGCCGCGCTTCCCAGCCAGTCCATGCGGTCCGACGTGGAATTGGGCGGCTCGTTTCGCATGCCGAAAAGACAGACCAGAAGGGCCGTGAGCCCGATGGGGCAGGACAAAAGGAACACCGCCCGCCAGCCGAATCCGGCGGTCATGTAGCCGCCCAGCGCGGGGCCGAGGGACAGTCCGGAATAGGTGAAGGCCGAGACGACGCCGATGACCCGGCCGCGCATGGCCGCCGGGTAGGCCTTGGACACCAGGGCCAGGCTCCCGGAAAGCATCATGCAGGCGGCGATGCCCTGGAAGAACCGCTGGACCATGATCATCTCCACGGTCTGGGCGAGGCCGATGGACGCGGTCAGGGCCGTGAACAGGGCAAGCCCGGGCAAAAGGACCTTGCGCTGGCCGATGATGTCGCCGTAGCGGCCGAAAGAAAGCATGCCCATGGCCAGGGAGACCACGTAAAGCTGCTCGATGAGCCCGAGCTGCATGGCCGAGGCGCCGAAATCCCTGCCCAGGGTAGGCAGGGCCACGCCCACCGAGGTCAGCATGAACGGGGCCATGAACTGGACGATGCACACGGTCGCCAGGGTCATTGCGGGAGAATACCGTACGAATTTGATCATGATAAGGAACTGTATTTCCTTGGGTGGCGCTGCGCGGACCGGGGGGCTGGCGCCGGATGATTGTTGCGGGCGCAACGAATAGCCGGTTGGCCATGCGGCGTCAAGCGCGGACAGGGCGGCCGGATTCCCGGAGGGCGTCAATCGATCGATTGAAATCTCGCCGGGTTGGGCATTGATTGCCCAAACAATTGCCCAAACAATTCCCATACGCCTTGACCGAATCCCCATCCTGGGGGTAAAGCTGAACAAAATCTGGAAGTTCGCATACGCGGCCGCTTCGTTCGCCGGCAGATTGTCAGGCCGGGGCGGGCGTTACGTTTCCCAAAGCCGCATTTCCCGGATTCAAACCCCATCGCGAGGCGCCTATGCTCGACACGCTGGTTTTCATGGTGGTTGTAGTGCCGTTTCTCGTGGCAGGCCTTTTGTATGTGGTCCGCCCGGACGGCGTACGCAAGCTCATCGTCTCCGCCATGGCCCTGGTCCTCATCGGGTCCGCCCTGGCCTTACTGGCCCAGGGGCCGTTTCTCATGGCGGTTCCGGCCGCGGTGAACGAGCTGGTGGTCCTTTTGGACTTCCTCCTGCTTTTCCTGATCCTGGTCTACAGCTACAAATGGAAAAGCCGCCTCGCCGTATGGCTGACTCTCTTCCAGATCGCGGCCCTGGCCTGGCTCGATTTCGGCCTGGCGGACCACGGCAAGGCCGGGCCCGCCATCATGGCGGATCATCTGAGCCTGATCATGCTGCTCGTGATCAACATCGTGGGCTCGTTCATCGCCATCTACGCCCTGGGGTACATGAAGGTCCACGAGGAGGAGCTTGCCCTTGCCAAGTCGCGCCAGCCCCGGTTCTTCTTTTTCTTCATCCTCTTTTTCGGCGCCATGAACGGGCTCGTGCTCTCCAACAATCTGGACTGGATGTACTTTTTCTGGGAGATCACCACGTTTTGCTGCGTGATGCTCATCGCCCACGACCACACCGAGATCGCGCTGAAAAACGCCACGCGGGCCTTGTGGATGAACGTGCTCGGCGGCGCGACCTTCGTCAGCGGGCTGATCCTCATCCAGAAGGTGGCCGGGACCATGTTCCTGACCGACCTGTTCGCCATGGGGCCCATGGGGGCGGGCGGAGGCGCGCTGCTCATCCCGCTCTTCCTTCTGGTCTTCACCGGGTTCACCAAGTCCGCCCAGCCGCCCTTCGAGAGCTGGCTGTGCGGGGCCATGGTGGCGCCCACCCCGGTCTCGGCCCTTCTGCACTCGTCCACCATGGTCAAGGCGGGCGTGTACATGGTGCTGCGGCTGGCGCCCCTTTACGCCGGAACCTTCCTGAGTTCGTTCATCGCCGTGTTCGGGGCGTTCTGCTTCGTGGCCACGGCCGCCCTGGCCGTGGGCCAGTCCAACGGCAAGAAGGTCCTGGCCTATTCCACCATCTCCAACCTGGCGCTTATTATCTGCTGCGCCGGGCTGAACACCCCGGCCTCCATCACGGCGGCCATCCTGCTCATCATCTTCCACGCCGTGTCCAAGGGGTTGCTGTTCATGTGCGTCGGAACCATCGAACAGAAGATCCACAGCCGGGACATCGAGGACATGCGCGGCCTGTACGGCGTCATGCCCAAGACGGCCGTCATCGCGATCATCGGCGTGGTCACCATGATGCTGCCGCCGTTCGGCATGCTGCTCGCCAAGTGGATGGCCGTGGAATCCGCCATGGGCCAGTTCCTGGTCATCGCGCTCATGGCTGCGGGCAGCGCGCTCACGGTGCTGTTCTGGGCCAGATGGGCGGGCGCGCTTTTAAGCGCCCCATTTGACGCCGAGCGGCCGGAGAAGCTGCCCTTCTCGGTGCGCATGCCCCACGTGGTCCTGGCCTCGCTGGCCGTCTTGCTGAGCGTGGGCGCGCCCTTCGTCTATTACGGTCTGGCCGAACCCGTGGTGGCCATGTACTACCACGCCCAGGCCTTCACCATGCAGTACGGCTCCTTCGTCAGCTCCACGGGCATGTTCGTCGTCTATCCCCTGTTCATCCTGCTCGGCCTGGGGCTCATCTTCGCCCTGCGGGCCGCGGGCAGGGTGACGCCTTCCGAGATCGCCGCCCCCTACATGTGCGGCGCCCAGACCACCGTGGACGGCAAGGCCGCCTTCACGGGCCCCATGCGCACGCCCGTGGTTTCCGTTTCCGGCAACTATTACCTCGACGCGCTGTTCGGCGAGAAGAAACTGTCGCATCTCGCCAACAGCGTGGCCATCGTCCTATTGATCATAATGCTTGGAGGCGTGCTCTGATGATCGGCAAACTCGTATTCGCGCTTGTGGCCACCGCTCTGGCGCCCGTGCTGGGGGGGCTCATTTCCGGGGTGGACAGGCGGATCACCGCCTGGCTGCAATCCCGCTACGGCCCGCCCGTGCTCCAGCCGTTTTACGACGTGCTGAAGCTTCTGGGCAAACGTCCCATGGCCACCAACATCTGGCAGGTCCTTTGCGCCTACGTCTACCTGTCGGCGGCCGCGGTCAGCGTGTTCCTGTTTTTCCTGCAGACCGATCTGCTGCTCATCTTCTTCACCCTGACGGTGGGCGCGGTCTTTCTGGTCATGGGCGCTCTCGCCTCGCCCTCGCCCTACAGCCAGATCGGCGGCCAGCGCGAGCTGTTGCAGATGCTCGCCTACGAGCCGCTTCTGATCCTGGTCTTCGTGGCCATCGCCATGACCACGGGCAGCTTCAAAATCTCGGCCGTGTTCGCCATGGACAAGCCGCTTTTGTACAGCCTGCCGCTCATCTTCGTGGTCCTGGGCTACGCGCTCACCATCAAGCTGCGCAAATCGCCCTTCGACATCTCCACCTGCCACCACGCCCACCAGGAACTGGTGCGCGGCGTGCTGACCGAGTACTCCGGCCCGTACCTGGCCGCGCTCGAGATCGCCCACTGGTTCGAGGTCGTGCTGATGCTCTCCATCTGCGCGCTGTTCTGGGCCACCAGCGTCTGGGGCATGCTCATCCTGGTGGCGCTGACGTATTTCGTGGAAATCCTGGTCGACAACGTCATGGCCCGCATGACCTGGAAATGGATGCTGCGCTCGGTCCTCGGCGTCGGGCTGGTCCTGTCGGTCCTGAACATGCTGTGGCTGTACGCCAACTAGGCGAGCGGGAGGGACAATGCTCGAAAAATTCATCAACGCCGGGCGCCTGAAATCGCCCTGGATCATGCATTTCGACTGCGGCAGCTGCAACGGCTGCGACATCGAGGTGCTGGCCTGCCTGACCCCGCTCTACGACATCGAGCGCTTCGGCATCATCAACGTGGGCAACCCCAAGCACGCGGACGTGCTGCTCGTCACCGGCACGGTCAACCACAGGAACAAACACGTTCTGAAAAACCTCTACGACCAGATGCCCGACCCCAAGGCCGTCATCGCCATCGGCGCCTGCGGCTTGAGCGGCGGCGTGTTCCGCGAGGCCTACAACGTGGTGGGCGGCGTGGACAAGGTCATCCCGGTGGACGTGTACGTGCCGGGCTGTCCCTCAAGGCCCGAAGCCATCATCGACGGCGTGGTCGAGGCTCTGGAGCGGGTCAAGGTCAAGCTGGGGCTTGCCGGGTAGCCGGGCGTTTTCGGACGCCTTGGGGCGCCTTCGGGCGTCGCGCCGGACGAAAAGAAGACGGCGTCCCCGCATCCCCGGGGATTTCCGGCAACGCGGTCCAGAACGGACGCAACCCGCTTCCGGCTCTTCCGGAAGGCGGACAACGCATCGAGGAATATCGTGAATGCGCAAACCGTGACCATGGACGCCCTGTGCGGCCAGACGCGAAAAATGTTCGAGGACGGCTACCGCTTCCTCACCATGTCCTGCGTGGACCTGGGGGAGGACGGTTTCGACCTGTTCTACCATTTCGACAAGGACCTGACCCTGGTCAACTACCGGCTGACGGTCCAAAAGGGCGTCAGCGTCCCCAGCGTCTCGCCGATCTATTTCTGCGCGCTTCTCATTGAAAACGAAATCCGCGACCAGTTCGGCGTGACCTTCGACGGCCTGGTCCTGGACTTCGGCGGGACCCTCTACCTCGAAGAGGATGTGCGGACCTCGCCCTTTTGCAAGATGAGCATCACCGAAAAAAACAAAGAGGGTTAAGCGATGGCCCGTACCATACTCCCCTTCGGCCCGCAGCATCCCGTCCTGCCCGAGCCGCTGCATTTGAAGCTGACCATTGAGGACGAAACCGTGATGGAGGCCATCCCGGCCCTGGGCTATGTGCACCGCGGCCTGGAAAAGCTCTGCGAAATCCGCGACTACAACCAGATGATCCAGGTTGTGGAGCGGGTCTGCGGCATCTGCTCCTGCCTGCACGCCCTGTGCTACTGCGAAGGCATCGAGAAGATGATGGGCGTGGAGGTCCCCCCCAGGGCCCGCTTCCTGCGGCTCATCTGGGGCGAGCTGCACCGCATGCACAGCCACCTGCTCTGGCTCGGGCTTTTCGCCGACGCTTTCGGCTTCGAGAGCCTTTTCATGCAGTACTGGCGCATCCGCGAACGGATCATGGACATCATGGAGGCCACCTGCGGCAACCGGGTCATCGTGTCCGTCAACGTCATCGGCGGCGTGCGCCGGGACCTGGACGCCTCCCAATGCGCCTGGATCCTGGAGCAGCTCGCCATCGCGGAAAAAGAGCTCAAACAGGTCCAGTCCACCATTCTGTCCGATTACACCGTGTGCAGCCGCACCAAGGGCATAGGCGTTTTGACCAAGGAACAGGCCTACCAGCTCGGCGCCGTGGGACCCACCCTGCGCGGCAGCGGCTGGGCCCAGGACAACCGCCAGCTCGGCTACTCGGCCTTCGGCGAGGTGGAATTCGAGCCTGTGGTGGAAAACGACGGGGACAGCTACTCCCGCTGCGCCGTGCGCTTTCGCGAGACCCTGCAATCCATCGATCTGGTCCGCCAGGGCATAGCCAAGCTGCCCGCCGGAGAGTTGGCCGCCAAGGTCAAGGGCAAGCCCCAGGGCGAGGCCACGTCCCGGGTGGAGCAGCCGCGCGGGGAACTTTTCTATTACATCAAGGGCGACGGCTCCAACAACCTGGACCGGGTGCGCATCCGCACGCCCACCTTCGCCAACATCCCGCCGCTTCTGGCCATGCTCCCCGGCATCCAACTGGCGGACGTGCCCGTGGTGGTCCTGTCCATCGACCCCTGCATCAGCTGCACCGAGCGCTAAGGAGGCCCCCGCATGTTCACCATGACCAAAAACGTCGTCACCAACCTGTTGCGCAAAAGCTCCACCCGGCTGTATCCGGTGGAGGTCCGGGGCAATTTCGACGGCTACCGGGGCCGGCTGGACAACAAGATCGAGGACTGCATCTTCTGCGGGATGTGCCAGAGGAAATGTCCGTCCCAGTGCATCGCCGTGGACATGAAGGCCGGAGTCTGGGAGTGCGACCCCTATGCCTGCGTGTACTGCGGCGTGTGCGTGGACCACTGCCCGACCAAATGCCTGTCCATGTCCAAGGAACACAGAAAGGCCACGCCCGGGAAGGACCTGATCCATCTTCAGGGAACGCCCAGGGTCAAGAAGAAACCGGCCGCGCCCGCGCCCGATGCGGCGCCCGGGGCGGCGCCTGAGGCCGATTCCGGCGAAACGGCCTGATTCTCGTTTTCAGAACGCGCAAAGCCCGGCGGGAAGTCTCTTCCCGCCGGGCTTTTTTTCGGCGTCAGCCCGATTCGTCAGCTATTGCATGAGCAGCATGATGGATTGCGTCGGCGCTGCCGTCAGGCTTTGCCGGGTAAAGGTCAGGGAGGGGGCGAAGCCAAGCGAGCTCGCGCCGTTGGCTAGGCCGAGCGCCAGCCCGCCCGCGTTCGCCAGCCCGATGGTCTTGTCCCGCTGGTTGAGCCGGGCGATGTGCTCGTTGCCTTCCCCGTAGAAGAACGTGACGTTCCCGCTGGGGTAAAGCCGCGCGGTCATGTTCACCGGACGGGCGTCGATGACGGTTTTCGCCGTCCAGGCGATGTCCGCGTACTGGGCGGTGGCGGCGACGTGGATGTCGCAGCCCGCGGGCTCGGTGGTCAGGTCATCCCACAGGGGGGCGACGGCCTGGCCTGTGGCGAAGAGCCCCACGGCGTTGAAGGGGCCGAGATCGGCGCCGCTTAGGGAAATGAAGCCGTTGGAGGACACCTTGACCGTCTTGTAGCTCGCAGCGCCAAAGGGAAAGGAGAAGGGCAGGTCCAGGGACCACATGGCGTCGTCGGCCTGCCAGCCCTGGGCCTCGCCCTGGGCGGGATACTCCTCGCCCGTCTCTTTTTGCAGGTAGCCCATCTGGCGCGGCGCCGCGAGCGGACCCTGGCCGGCCAGGGAGATCCTGCGGCCAAGGTCCCAGGGATTGCTGAAATAGGCCGGGTGCTCCCCGTTGTTGTCGCCGTAGGAATCCAAGGTCTCCATCTGGTAGGAGTCATGGGCCAGGGCATACAGATAGGCCTCCTCCATGGCGACGATCCCGTCGCCGTTGGAGTCCCCGGCAGTGGGCTCCGCCAGGGCCTTGGTCGCGTAATAGGAGAATTCGTCCATGGGCAGATCGTTCATGGCGTAGGACAGCTCCCACCATCTCGATGCGGACATGAGCACCCGGTTCGGGCCCTTCAGGCGTTCCACCAGCCCGCCGGAATAGCATTGCTCGAAAATGCCCACGATGGCCTTGGCCTGGACCTTGTTCACCTCGGCGGCCAGCTCGTCGCCGGTGACTTCCTGCTCGTCCCACAGACACAGGGTGACGTTGGGCGTGGCGTAGGGCGCGGCGTTGTCGGCCTGGGCGTCGCCGTGGTCCGTGGTGAAGATGTAGAGGAGGTCCTCCCCGGAGAGCCTGGCGGCCAGCCTGTCGAAGACCAGGGAGAGATTTTCCTTGGTGGCGCTGTAGCCGATGTCCGGGTCGCCGTCGCCGTCGAGATCCAGGGGTGAACTCGTGACGCCGTCGGCCTGGTCCACGGCGGGATCCGTTCCGTCGGCGAAGAGCACGAAGATGTTCTCGTCGCGAAAACCGTAGTTCTTCAGCGTAGCGTAGAAAAAGGAACAGTCGTTCCAATACCGCGGATGGTTGTTGAACCGGTTCCAGCCCCCGGAGATGATCACCGCGTACCGGTTGTCGGCCGGGGTGATATTGCGGGTAATGAGGGGCGCGTTTTTCACGGCGAGGGCGTTTGGGGACGAGAAGCCGGGCTCGCTCCATGACGTCAGCTCCGTGAAGGCGCTCATGTCTCTCGGCGGGGTTTTCGCCGCGACCGCGTTCAGGGTTCCGTCCCCGGAAACCAGAACGTAGCGGCAGGCGTGGGTCCAGTTGGCGCGCGGGCTGTCGTCCACGAAGAACACCCAGCCCGGGCCGCCGGTAAGGACGATGTCCTCTTTCCAGCTTGGGATGATCGCTTCGGTTCCGGTCTTTCCCGCCGTGTAGATGCGCCGCCCCTTGGCGCTGTGGCCGAGCAGACCGGACAGAAGTCTGGCGTAGGCCTCATCCGCATTGGCGACCGGCGAGGGCGCCGCGTTGGTTTTCTTGTCCGCCAGAAGGACCAGTCCCTTGGGCAGGGATTTGGCCATCCGGGTCGTCACGGCCGCATCCTGGCCCACGAAGGCCAGAACATAGAGGTCCGCCAGGGCGGCCTGGATTTTCGCGGCGAACAGCCAGCCGGGACCGTCGCCCAGACTGACGCCGCCGCTCGGGGCGGCGATCGTGACCGGACCTTCGGCAAGAGCGGGATCGCCGTAGACCGCAAGCACGTCCGTCCGGTCCTGCGTGACCTGGGCGGCGAACCGGTCCCTGGCCTGATCGAAGGTCGCGATGTCCGAAGCCGGGCTTGGCCCGGCGGCCGTCAGGAGAACGGCGAGACTGAGGACGAGAGAAGGAAACAAACGTCGCATCGGGCCTCCATGGGCGCCCTGGGCGCTGTGGATCAGGTGGATGTCTTCCGGAGGAAAGGCGCTCACCGTATAAAAAAACGCCTTTTGTGGCAATAGGATGAACGTATCCGGCGCGGCGTTTTCCGGCGAATGGCGCAAATAATGAGCGATTTCCGGGGGGCGCGGGAAGGAACCGCTCGGGCTCGCGCGTTTTGAGATTGCCGGTATAGGTGTGCTGTATTTAAATGCAGAAAATGTATATCTATTGTCAATCAGGCTTGGATTTCACAGAAGACGCGATCCATTGAAAAGCGCTTCCCCCATGCGGCCAAAGAGTCAAAACGCGCGGGGAAGGCGCAAAAAGCGCTGAGCGAAGGCCTCGCCGCATGCGGGCCGGTTCCGCCGGGCGGCCTGGCGCGGGCCCGGTCCGCTATTCCAGAAGCAGCAGGAAATTCTCAGGCGCCACGACGGCCGGGACGATGAACGCCAGGGCCGAGGCGTCCCCAAGATCGGCCCTGCCGTTACGCAGGGCAAGCGCGGTCTTGGCGATGCTGGAGACGCCGATGGTCTTGTCCCGTTTGACGATGCGCGAGGTATGCTCGTTGCCGGATCCGTAATAGAACGTGACGTTCCCGTTGGGGTAGAGCCGCGCGGTCATGTTCACGGGCCGGGCGTCGGCCACGGTTTTGGCCGCCCAGGCGATGTCCGCGTACTGGGCGCTCGCGTTCACGTAGATGTCGCAGCCTTCGGGCGCCGTGGTCAGGTCGTCCCAGAGCGGGGCGATAGCCCGCCCGGATTTGAGGAGATTCACGGTGTTGTCGGGCCCGAGATCGCTGGAGTTGAAATACAGGACGCCGTTGGAGGAGACGCTCGCGGTCGTGTAGCGCGCGCCGCCAAGAGGAAAGGAAAAGGGCAGGGTCAGGGTCCACAATCCATCGTCGGCTTGCCAGCCCTGGGCCGTTCCAAGGGCGGGATAGGACTCGCTGGTCTGTTTCTGCGCATAGCCCCCCGGCCTGGGAGAGCGGGCGTCGTCGTCCTGGCCGTAGAGGGAGAGCCTGCGTCCGAGGTCCCAGGGATTGCTGTAATAAGACGGGTGCTCCCCATCATTGTCTCCATAGGCATCCAGGGATTCCGACTGGTAGGAGTCGTTGGCCAGGGCGAACAGATAGGCTTCCTCCATGGAGACGATCCCGTCGCCGTTCGTATCCCCGGTCGAGGGCTCCGCCAGGGCCGTGGTCACGTAAAAGGAGAATTCGTCGTACTCGCCGCTTTCCATGGCGTAGGACAGCTCCCACCATCTGGAGGCGGACATGAGCGCGCGGTTTTCCGCCACGAGCTTTTCCACCAGCCCGCCGGAAAAACACTGCTCGAAAATGCCCACGATGGCCTTGGCCGTGACCTTGTTCACCTCGGCCGCGAATTCATCGCCGGTGATCTCCTCGCCCCACAGGTAGAGGACCACGTTGGGCGTGGGGTAGGGCGCGTCGTTGCCGTCTTGGGCGCCGCCGTGGTCCGTGGTGAAGATGTAGAGGATGTCGTCGCTGGTGAGCTTCCCGGCCAGCGCGTCGAAGACCGCCGTGAGATTGGCCCTGGTGGCGCTGTAATTGATGTCCGGGGTTCCGTCGCCGTCGAAGTCCGTGGGCGAGCTCGTCCCGTCCGGCCGATCCGCCGCTGGGGCCGTCCCGTCCGCGAAAAGCACGGTGATGTTCTCGCTGAGAAATCCCGCGCTTTTCAGGGTGTTGTAGAAATAGGAACAGTCGTTCCAATAGCGCGGGTGGTTGGAGGACTGGTTCCAGCCGCCGGAGATGATGACCGCGTACCTGTTGGCGGCCGGGGTGGCGTTTTTGACCGTGGTCACGGCGTTTTTCGCCGGAATCGCGTTTTTGGACGTCCCGGGTTGCTGCCAGGAGGTCAGCTCCGTGAAGGCGCCCATGTCGTCCGGCGGGGTGTTCGCCGTCGTCGCGTTCAGGGTTCCGTCCGCGGAAACCAGGACGTAGCGGCAGGCGTGGGCCCAGTTGGCGCGCGGGTTGTCGTCCACGAAGAACACCCAGCCCGGGCCGCCCGAAAGGACGATGTTCGTGTTCCAGCTCGCGATGACGGTTTCGGCCTCCCCGGTCCAGCCCGCCGTATAGATGCGCCGCCCCTGCGCGCTGTGGCCGAGCAGGCCGGAGAGAAGCCGGGCATAGGCCTCATCCGCATCGGCGACCGGCTCCGGGACCGTGTTGGTCTTTTTGTCCGCCAGAAGGACCAGTCCCTTGGGCAGGGATTTGACCATCCGGGTCGCCACGACCGCATCCTGGCCCACGAAGGCCAGAACGTACAGGTCCGCCAGGGCGGCCTGGATTTTCGCGGCGAAGAGCCATCCGGGGCCGTCGCCCAGGCTGACGCCGCCGCTCGGGGCGGCGATCGTGACCGGACCTTCGGCAAGAGCGGGATCGCCGTAGACCGCAAGCACGTCCGTCCGGTCCTGGGTGACCTGGGCGGCGAACCGGTCCCTGGCCTGTTCGTAGGTCGCGATATCGGCCGCCAGGCTTGGACGGGCGAAGCCGGGGAAAAGGACGAAGACAAGGGTCAGGGTGAAAAACAAGCGTCGCATCCGGCCTCCCATGGCGCGCGGATCGCGCGGCCCGGGGCTAGAGGGTATAACAGGGGATTCCGGCGCCAGAATACGCGGGAACGGCGTCGGCGGCAACGCGAATCACGCCCTGGGCCGGTTCCCGGCGCTTTCCATGGCCGCGTTTTTCGGGTAGGCCACCTGCGGTTGGCGCAAACCACAACCCGCGCGCGGCCTTGTTTCGCGCGCCTGAACGCCTATTGAACCCTTCGCCCGTCAAACGCGGCGTATATCTCGCCGGCGCCGTCCTGTTCGCGCTCATGCTCTCGAGCTATCTTCTGGTCGAGCTCTTCTGGCTCGTCTCGGGAACGGCGCCCCGGCGCGAGGTCAAGCCCAGGTTCTACGACAACGTCCTGGGCGATCTGGAGCCTGATCTGCGCACCGTGGACGCGACCATCAAGGGCCTGCCCTTCACCGTGACCACAAATTCCCAGGGATTTCGAGGAACCCGCCCCGTTTCGCCCGAAAAGCCCGACGGAACGCTGCGCATCCTGTGCCTGGGCGACTCTTATGCCTACGGCGTGGGCGTGAACGACGCCCTGACCTTTCCGGCGCTTCTCGAAAACGCGCTGCAAAGCGCCCACCCCGGGGTCAAGGTCGAGGCCGTGAACGCCGCCGTGCCCTTCTACGACATTTTCGACGAGCTCGATTATTATCGGGACAAGGGGCGCAGGCTGCGGCCGGACCTGGTGATCGTTCAGTTTTTCGCCAATGATCTCGAGGCCATGGCAGGGCTGTTTTTCCGGGAGACCAACAAGAAAAAGCTGGGAGGAACCTATTCGCGCCTGGAGCGGACCACGCGCATGGAGGAGATTTCCGGGCTCCTGCGCCAGCTCGATCCCGGCTTTTTCGCCGGCGGTTCCGGGCTCCCCGGCCCCCCGGCCAAACCTTCCCCCTACGCCCGCTTCCACATCGAGGCCACGCCCGGGGAAAAGGCCCTCTTAAACGACCGGGCGGCCCTGCTCGACGAGAAAAACGCGGACCGGCTGGGCCGGTTCTGGACGAACTACAAGGCCGCGCTTCTTTTGCTGCGCGACGCGGTCGCGGCGGACGGCGCCCGCTTTCTGTTCCTCATCCTGCCCGATCCCAGACAGGTCCTGGAATACCGCAACGCCCCCAGCCGGGAGCTTGTCCCCTTTCTGCGAAAAGAGGGCATCCCCTTCCTCGACTTCGGACAGCTCTTCAGGAAATACGCCAAAAACGACGGCTCGGAATTCTTCCTTCTGCCCTACAACGAGCATTTGAGCGAACTCGGCAATACGCTGGCGGCCAGGATCGTAAGCGACGCCATAACGGTCTCCGGGAACGAGCGGGGCGAGCCCGTGGCGGGAGTGGACGTCAAGGAGCGCTTTTTCGGCTTCGCCTCGCCCGTGTCCGTCCGCATGGACATTACCGGGGACGGCGTGCGCCAGGCCAGCGGCCGGGAGGAGATTCCCGTCTCCGTGGTCAGCGTCAGGGGGCTGGGGGTGGTCCGGGAGCGTTTTCCGGAAGGGGACGTGTTCAGTCTGGCGGCGGCGGACCCAGAGGACGCAAAGGGCGGGGAGATCATCCTGAAGGCCAAGGCGCCCTGGCCCATCGGGCGCCTGGACGTCATCTGCTTTCGCAGGATCTTTCATCCGGCCGGAGGGGGCGTGCGTATTTCCTGGTCCCTGGACGGCGAGCGTTTCACTCCGGCTTCCGTCTACGGCAACCAGCCGGACAAGACTCCGGACGGCCTGGAGAACATCCACATCGACGTGATCCCGTTCGGCGAGAACGCCCAGCGGACCGCGTATCTGAAAATCGAGCTGTCGGGGCTGGCCAGGGTGTTCACCCAGGAAAGGGACGATCCTTTGCGGCGGCTGGAGCTTGTCTTCTATCCCGCCGAACACGCGCCGCCCCCTCAGGGACGCAGCCAGCAGTAGGCCCGGGTGGCCAGCCAGTCCAGGGCCAGGGCCGGGTTGACCTGGTTGATCAGCGCTTCCTGGGTTTCGGCCAAAAGGATGTCCAGGCGCCGCAGGCCTTCGGCGTTGAGCCTTGCGCCCAGGAAATCGGCCAGCCCGCTCTGGGGACGTCCGGACAAGGCCTCGGCCAGGGCGCGCGACAAGGCCAGGATCACGTGCTGGCCGAGCAGCCGGGTGGCCCGGCCCTTGGTGGAGGTCAGGTCGAACCAGCCCCGGCCCGTGGTCCAGAAGCGCATGAGGGCTTCGGTCCATTCCTCCACGTTCTCCTGGGGCTCGCCGTCTCCTTCCCCGGCCGGGGCCAGGGCGGCGGGCTGGGGAAGGGTTCTGTCCGGCCAGGCCAGGGTCACGACCCAGGAACGCGAGACCAGGGTGGGGAAAAGCCGTTCCCGTTGCGGGGCCAGCAGCATGAAGCAATTTCCCGGCCTCGGCTCCTCCATGGTCTTCAACAGCGCGTTGGCGGCCACGTCCGTGAGCCATTGGGCCTCGGAGAAGATGACCGCGCGCATGCCCGCCCCGCGCGGGGGCTCGCCCGACAAAAGGCGCAGCTCGCGAACGTCCTCGGCCTTGATGGACCCGGCCAGCCCGTCGAAATAGATGAGATCGAGATAGACGCGGTCGAGAATCTGCGAGCAGACGTGGCAGACCCCGCAGGGCGCCCCGGCCTCCTGGCAGTTGATCCGGGCGGCGAAATAGAGCGCCATGGCCGCGCGCTCCTCGGCCCGGCCGCCCTCGATGATGAGCGCCTGGGGCGGGGAGGCGGCCAGGCGGTCCAGCCGCAGGCGGGCGTGCTCCTGTCTGGGATCCACCCCGAACGCCGCGCCGCCCATGCTTCCCCCTTCTTGCGCCGCGTCCCCGGAACCCGCCGCGCGGATTCCGGGGACGCCCGTCGCCGTTATTTCAAGAAAATCAAATTGTCCGTTACGGCCCCGGCCCTAGTAGCGCAGGATGGTCTGGCTGCGGTCCGGTCCCACGGACAGGATGGAGCATTTGGTGGAAAGGGCCTGCTCGATGCGCGAGACGTATTCGCGCGCCGTGAGCGGCAGGTCCCGCCAGGAGGTGATCCTGGTGATGTCCTCCTGCCAGCCCGGCATGGTCTCGAAGATGGGCTCCACGTCGGCCAGGGCGTTTTCCTCCTGGGGCGGATACTCGTAGACCTCGCCCTTGTAGCGGTAGCCCATGCACAGTTTCACCTCGGCCAGACCGCTTAGGACGTCGAGCTTGGTCAGAGCGATCTCCGTGGGGCCGCACAGGCGGGCGGATTCGCGCAAAAGCGCCAGATCGAGCCAGCCGCAGCGCCGGCGCCTGCCGGTGGTGGCCCCGAATTCGCCGCCCTGGGATTGCAGGTAGTCGCCCACCTCGCCGAACAGTTCGGTGGGGAAGGGGCCCGAGCCCACCCGGGTGGTGTAGGCCTTGACCACCGCCACGATGCGGCCGAGCATGCCGGGCGCGCAGCCGCTGCCCGCCGCCGCTTGGCCGGTCACGGTGTTGGAGGAGGTCACGAAGGGATAGGTGCCGTGGTCGATGTCCAGATGCGTTCCCTGGGCGCCTTCGAAGAGCACGTCGCCGCCGTTGCCCACGGTCTGCTGGATTTCGGAGGACACGTCGGAAAGATAGGGCAGGAGCCGCTGGGCCGTGGGCGTCAGATCCGCGAAGACCTTTTCGGGATCAAAGGGCTCCATGCCGTACAGGTGGGTGAAAAGGGCGTTTTTTTCCACCAGGGCGGCCTTGATCTTCTCCCGCAGCAGGTCCGCGTTGGAAAAATCCCCGGCCCGGATGCCGATGCGGGCCATCTTGTCCTCGTAGCAGGGGCCGATGCCCCGGCCGGTGGTGCCGATCTTGGCCCCGGCCTTCATGGACTCGCGCGCCCCGTCGATGGCCTTGTGGTAGGGCATGATGATCTGGGTCTTCTTGCTGATGCGCAGCCTCTCGGGGGAGACGTCCACGCCTTTGGAGCCCAGCGTGTCGATCTCCTTGCACAGCACTTCCGGATCCAGAACCACGCCGTTGCCGATCAGGCATTTCTTCCCGGGATGCAGGATGCCCGAGGGGATGAGATGCAGGATGGTCTTTTCGCCGCCCACCACCAGGGTGTGCCCGGCGTTGTTGCCGCCCTGGAAACGGACCACCGCCTGGACCGTTTCGGTCAGAAGATCCACGATCTTGCCCTTGCCCTCGTCGCCCCATTGGGCGCCGTGGACAACCACCCCCCTGCCTTCGGAAACCGCGCCGAGCGCGCCTGTCACGCCTTCAGACATGATCCCTTACTCCCCTTCGCCGTTTTTTGGCTTGAATTCGATCACCTTGCCGCGCCCGCCTTTTTTCGCGGGCTTCGCCGGGACGCCCGCGACGACGGGCTTGGGGAAGTCCATGGCGCCGGGCGGCGCATCGAGCTTCGAGGGGGCCTGCCCCTCGGACCAATGGTAGTTGAAAAGCTGGTTCTTGAAGCGCATGGCCTGGATCATTCCAAAAACCAGCACCGCCTGTTCCCAGCGTTTGGAAGGCTCGAAGGCATGGACTTCCTGGGCGTATTTCTCCCACAAAGCCATGAGCGAGGCCTCGTCAAAGGCCGACAGCTGGCCAGCCAGCTTGAGCAAAACAGTTTCCACGGACATGCGTCCTCCCCGCCGAAAAAGGCGGCCCGCGCCAGGGCGAAAGCCCGTTGCGCGCGACGCCGTAAAATCGTCCTACCAGAAAGTTTTTGCCCGGCCAAATGCAAATTGCCCCCCCAGGCGGGCTGTGCTACGTGAACGGTTTGCACATCATTTTGGGGAGAACCAGCCATGAGCGACCTGAAAAAAATGTATACGTCCCTCCAGGAAGACCCCTTTCCCAGGGAAATGACCCTGCGTCTCGGGGACGCCGAACTCGTTTTCAAAAAGAAGACCTGGACCATCGACGGCGCCGGAAAAGGCCTGCGCTACGGGGAAAATCCCGATCAGCCCGCCGCCCTTTTCGAACTGACCGGCGGCGAACTCACCCTGGGCGGCGTGACCTTCCGCGGCCCCGGCAAAAAGCTCGTCTCCTCCATGACCGAGGAAAACCTCGTCCAGTCCGGCAAGCATCCCGGCAAGATCAACCTGACCGACGTGGACAACGGACTCAACATCCTCCAGTACCTGACCGCCAAGCCCGCCGCCGTCATCCTGAAGCACAACAACCCCTGCGGCGCCGCCTGGTCGGAAAAGGGCCTGGCCGAAGCCTTTCGCGCCGCCTTCGCCTCGGACCGCATCGCCGCCTTCGGCGGAACCATCGTGGTCAACAGGACCCTGGACGAGGCGGCCGCCTCCCAGATCGCGTCCTCCTATTTCGAGGTGGTGGCCGCGCCGGACTTCGAGAAAAAAGCCCTCGAGATCCTTACGTCCAAAAAGAACCTGCGCATCCTGGCCCTGCCCGGCCTGGCCCGGCTGGAGGAACTGGCCGGCGAGCCGTTTCTCGACGTGAAATCCCTGACCGACGGCGGCATGGTCCTCCAGTTCTCCTTCAGGAACAAGATCCTGACCAAGGACGATTTCCTCCCCGCCGAGGCGGTCAAGGGCGACGCGGCCATCGCCGCCCGCAAGCCCACCCCGAAGGAAGCGGACGACCTGCGCTTCGCCTGGGCCGTGGAGGCGGGCGTCACGTCCAATTCCGTCATCTTCGCCCGCGACGGCGCCACCGTGGCCATCGGCACCGGCGAACAGGACCGGGTGGGCTGCGTGGAGCTGACCATCCAGAAGGCGCTGACCAAGTACGCCGACTCCCTGGCCTTCGCCGAACATTCCATGTCCATCTACGAACTCATGCTGAAGGCCGGGTCCGACCCCGCGCTGGCCGAAGCGCTGGCGGACATCAGAAAGCGCGCCCAGGAAGCCAAGGGCGGCCTGCCCGGCTCGGTCCTTGTCTCGGACGGGTTCTTCCCCTTCCGCGACGGCGTGGACATGGCCCTAAGCGTGGGCGTGACCGCCATCGCCCAACCCGGCGGCTCCATTCGCGATTTCGAAGTGATCGAGGCCGTCAACCAGGCCTCCCCCCAGGTCGCCATGGTCTTCACCGGTCAAAGGTCGTTCAAGCACTAGGGAAGAGGCGAAAGGCGGGATAAGCGCCTGCGGCGCGCCGGAGGAGGGGGGAGGGGAACCCCTCTTTTGGGGAAAGAGGGGTTCCCCTCCCCCCTCCTCCGGACCTCCTCCCCTCTCCCTTCCTCAGAAACCCTTATTAGGGTTTCTTTTGGATGGGGATACGGCGTCGCCAGGCGCGGGACGTTGTTTCGTGACTGGTCGCGCCCCGGCCACGCTGACTGGACCATGAAAGCGTCGCTGGCGCGCCGCTAAAAGTTTTGAAGGGGGGTCCGGGGGGAGCCTTTTACAAAAGGCTCCCCCCGGCCGCCGGAGGCATACTTTGAGTTCATCTCTCACGAAATATCCCGGTCCGGGTTGCATTGTGGAGTTCATGCAGGGCAACCAGGCCGTGGCCGCCTGGGTGCTGGAGGAAAGCGGCGGGAGGCTCAGGGTCTACACCATCGGCAAGCGCGAATCCAAGATGCCGGCCTCGCGGATTCTGCCCTGGGCCGGTCCCTGCGACGGCGCGGTGCACGATCGCGCCGACATGCTCGAACGCTTGAGCGCCCACAACGCCAGACGCGAGAAGATCGCCCAGAGCGTGGATCCCATGGAGATCTGGGAGATGGCTCAGGGCGAGGTGACCGAGGAGAGCGCCGAATGGTTCGCCGGGCTTTTGTGGGAAGCGCCGGACGCGCTGGATGCGGACCATGTGGCCGGTCTTGGCCGGGCGCTTCTCGAATGCAAGACCCATTTCAAATTTCACCCCCCGAAATTCGAGGTCTACTCGGCGGAGCAGGTGGAGCGCCGGGTGGCCGAGCAGGAACTGGCCGTGGAGCGCGAGAAGGTGGTCACGGCGGGCAAGGCCTTTTTCAAGGAGCTGTGGACCGCCTGGGCCTCGGGCAAGCGCAAGGACGCCAGGCTCCTGGAAAGCAAGCTCGATCCCGAGGCCGCCGGGAAGCTCAGGAACCTGCTCATGACCATGATCGCCCGGCCCGACGACAACGACTCCGCCCAGCTTTGGGGCAACCTGAAAAAGGGCCTGCCCGAACATCCCCACCAGGCGCTGATCCTGGCCGAGCAATGGGGCGTGGTTTCGCCCCATTACAATTACCTCATCGACGAGGCGGGCTACGAGACCGGCGACGGCTGGGCCGGCCGGCACGCGGACGAGATCGCCGCCCAGCGCGCCCGGTACGAGGCGCTGCGCCGGGAGCCCGAGGACATCCCCTTCATCAGCGTGGATTCCGCCTCCACCCGGGACATCGACGACGCCTTTTATGTGGAAGGGCTTCCGGACGGCGGCTACCGGGCCTGTCTGGCCCTGGCCGACCCGGCGCTCACCTGGGAATTCGGCGGGGGCCTTGACGCGGACGTTTTCCAGCGCGCCAGCAGCTTCTACCTGCCCGAGGGCGTCTGCCACATGCTGCCGGAAGCGTTCGGCATCGGGCTGTACAGCCTGGCGGCCGACGGCCCCCGGCCCGCGCTCATTCTGGAGTGGGAGTTTTCGGACAAGGGGGAGGAGCGGGATTTCAAGGCCAGGACCGGCTGGGCGCGCATCGCCGCCAACCGCACCTATTCGGACGTGGAGGAGGAGCTCGGCCGCGAGGACTGCGCGGACGTTCTGCGCAAGGCCCACGCCCTGGCCATCCTGCTGCGCGAAAAACGCCTGGCCGCAGGAGCGGTCATCATCGAGCGGCCCGAACCCGAGATCGTCCTTACGGGCTATCCGGACGACGTGCGGGTGGAGCTGGCCGCGGCCGCCGAGAATCCCAAGGCCCAGCTGGCGGTGAGCGAATTCATGATCCTGGCCAACGCCTCGGTGGGGCGTTTCGCCAAGGAGCGTGGCCTGCCGCTTCTCTACCGCACCCAGGACGCGGTGGTCTCGGGCGAGGCCAGGGGGGTGAAGAACAACCCGGCGGACATCCACGCCACGGTCAAGCAGCTGCCGCCCACCCTGACCGAGCTGGACCCGCGCCCCCACGTCTGCCTGGGGGCGGAGGCCTACAGTCCCATCACCTCGCCGCTGCGACGTTACGCCGACCTGGTCAACCTGGCCCAGCTCAGGCATTTTCTGCTGACCGGCCAGCCCCGGTTCACCCGGGAGGAGCTGGAGGCGCGGCTGCCGGAATTCGGCGCCAGGGTGGAGGCCGTGGGCCGCATCCAGCGCTTCCGGCCGCGCTACTGGAAGCTCCTCTATCTGCGTCAGCGCTGCCGCGAGCGCGCCTTCACGGGCGTGGCCGTGGACGAGGCCGGAGGCTACGTCACCCTGTCCCTGCCGGACGTGCAGATCTACGTGCGCGCTCCCCGTGACATGCTGGGGGAAAAGATCACGGCGGGACAGGCCTTTCAGCTCCGTCTCGGCCGGATCGATCCCCTGACCAACGAGATCCGGGTGATCGAGGCCCTGGAGGAATAGCTTCTCCCTGGACGCGGGACCCGGCGGCCTTTGCGGCATGACGCGTCTTGACTTCGGATTCGAGAACGGAAATGATTCCCCCTTTCGCTTCGCGGAACGTCATGGCCGAAGTATACGGCGCACGCGCCCCCTGTTTTCCACGATTCACGCCCCGAGGCGGACCGCGCCGGTCCGTCCCGGCGCGGCAAGGAGACGCCCATGCTTGAAATATCCTGGCTCGTCATCACCTACCTGCTCGCGTCCTTTCCGTTCGGACTGTTGATCGCCCAGGCCTTTTGCGGCATCGACCCGCGCACGGCCGGCAGCCGCAACACCGGCTCCACCAACGTGGCCCGGCTGTGCGGCTTCGGCTACGGCGTGGCCACGTTGCTCCTCGACGTGCTCAAAGGCTTTTTGCCGGTGGCCCTCGGAACCGCCTTCTCCCATTCCGCCTTCTTTTTGAGCCTGGTGGCGCTTACCGCCATCATCGGGCACATGCATTCGGTCTTTCTGAACGGCAAGGGCGGCAAGGGCGTGGCCACCACCATCGGCGCCTTTCTGGCCATCTCCCCCTTTGGAACGCTCTTCGCGCTCATCATCTGCGTGGTCCTCATCGCCACATCGGGCTTCGTGTCCATGGGCTCCCTGGGATTCGCGGCCAGCCTGCCCCTTTTCATGCTCCTGACCGGGAATTTCGGCTTCATCCTTGTGGCGCTTCTCGTGGCGGTCATCATTTTCGTGAAGCACGGGGAGAACATCGCCCGGCTGAAGAAGGGCGAAGAAAAACCCTGGCTGAAGAAGTCCTAGGCCAGCCGCCGTATGGCCCTGACGTTTATCGCCCTCGCCGCGGCCGCCGGGATGGACCTGGCGGCCTGGATTCTTTTTCGCCGAAGCCGGGCCAAAAACCGCGCCTTCTGGCGGTCCCTGGTCCTTGCGCTCAACGCGGTCCTGTTCTCCCTGGCCGCCCTTGACGCGGGACTTTTTCTGTTTTTGCGCCAGTCCGACGGATTCAACCTGACCATCTCCAGCCGCAACTGGTTCGCCGACCATTGGAACCCCGTGAACTCCCTGGGCTACCGGGACGACGAGCCCGCCCCGCCTGGACCGGGGCGGACCGCCGTGCTCGTCCTCGGCGACTCCTTCGCGGCCGGGCACGGGATCGACGATTACCGCGACCGGTTTTCCAACCTGTTGGGAAAACAGCTCGGCGGCGCGTTCGCGGTCTACAACGCCTCGGACATCGGCTGGGATTCCACGGACGAGCTGGGCGCCCTCGAACGCTATCCCGTCACGCCCAACATCGTGGTCCTGTCGTATTATCTGAACGACATCTACGGCGCCGCCAGGCGCAAGGGATTCGACCTGCCCTTCGGGGTGCGCTTCCCCCAAAACGCCCTCATGCGCTCCCTGATCGAGCATTCCGCCCTGGCGAACTTCATCTATTGGCGGCTGGCCCGGACCGGCAACATGGCCGGGGCGGGGGAATCCTTCTGGGACAGGCTGCGCAAGGCCTACGCCGATCCCGGCGTATGGGCGGAGCATGAGCGGGAGCTTGGGGCGCTGGCGGCCTATTGCAGGAAAATAAACGCCCGGCTCCTGGTCCTGGTCTTCCCCAATCTGAAGGACGTGGCCGCAAGCGCCCCTCTGACGGCCAAGGCGGCGGCGTATTTTCAGGGTCTCGGCGTCCAGGCCTTCGACCTGACGCCCATGTTTTCGGGTCGCGACCCCGGAGAACTCGTGGTCAACGCCATGGACGCCCATCCCAACGAGGCGGTCCATCAGGAGATCGCCGGGTTGTTGCGGACCGTTATCGCCCGCTGATTGGCCGGGCGGGGCCTTTTTTAGCATAATGCGGTCCGGCGGCTCCGGACCGCGAAAGCCGTTGAACGAGAGCGCGTCCATGAAGATGTTAAGCGCCCCGGAGCATCACGCCGGCGTCTTGCGCAATCTTTGCATCCCCTGCGTCATCGTGGATGCGAACATGCGCATCCTCTATGTCAACCAGCCCCTGCTCGATCTTTTCGAGCGTTCCCGCCCGCCGGAAGCCTACCTCGGCATGGATTTCTCCACGTTCTATTACGGGACCCCGGACCGGCTTTCGTACCTGGCCAAGTGCGTCGCGCAGGGCGCGCATATCAGCGGGATGGAGCTTGAAAACGTGACCGCCAAGGGCAATGTGGTCGTCTTCCGGTATGACGCCGCCCCCATTCATGGCGAGAACGGCGGCGTCATCGGCGCCTTCGCCACGGCGCTGGACCTGACGGAACTGCGCGACAAGAAGCGCGACATAGCCTTTCTGGCGGCTTTCGCCCGGCAGAGTCCGTATCCCGTGCTGGCCGTCAATGCCCTGGGGGACGTGATCTACGCCAACCCGGCGGCCATGGACCTGGTGAGCCGCCATGGTCTCGCCGGGCCCAAGGATCTGTTGCCCCAGGGCAATGAGGACATCGCCACAGCCTGCCTGGACGCCTGCGTGGAAACCCAGGACATGGAGACCCGGGTGGGGGACAGAATCCTCAACTGGACCTACAAGCCCATTCCCGAGGAGGGGCTGGTCCACGCGTACGCCACGGACGTCACGGTCATCCGCCGCTTCGAGGAATCCCTGCTGCACAGCGCCTATCACGACGGCCTGACCGGGCTGCCCAACCGGACCCTGCTGACGGACCGGCTGACCCAGGCATTGCGCGGGGATATGGAAGAGGACGAATGTCTGGCCGTGATGTTCCTGGACCTGGACCGGTTCAAGCAGGTCAACGACGCCCACGGGCACGAGGTCGGCGACGAGCTGCTGCGGCTGGCCGCCCGAAGAATCCAGGCGGCGGTTTCGCCGAAGGACACCCTGGCCCGGCTGGGCGGCGACGAGTTCGCCATTCTGGCGGGCGCGCCGGTTCTGGCCGGGGAGGCGCTTGGCATGGCCGAGGTGATCCACCGGGCCTTGCGCCAGCCGTTTCGGGTCGGCGAAGCGGATTTTTTCATTACGGCCAGCATCGGCGTGGCGCTGGCCCGGGGGGAGTCCAAGACCGCGGGCGATATGCTGCGCGACGCGGACACCGCCATGTTCCGGGCCAAGGCCCTGGGCGGCGGCGCCTCCGCCGTGTTCGACCAGGACATGCACCGCGAGGCCCGGGACCGTCTGGTTCTGGAGATGGAGCTGGTCAGGGCGGTGCGGCGCAGGGAATTCACGGTCCACTACCAGCCCATCATGGACCTGCGAACCGGGGCGGTGAGCGGTTTCGAGGCCCTGGCCCGCTGGATGCACCCGGAACGGGGCCTGGTCTCGCCCGGGGTGTTCATTCCCCTGGCCGAGGAAACGGGCATGATCGGTCCCATCGGCGCCTTCGTCATGGAGGAAGCCTGCCGCCAGGGGGCCGCCTGGATGGCCTTGCGGCCCGCGGACATGCGGACCATGAGCGTGAACCTTTCCGTGCGGCAGATGCGCGACAGGACCGCCCAGGAGCTGGTCGCCCGGGCGCTTGGCTCCTCGGGGCTGCCGGCGGACCGGCTCAAGGTGGAGATCACGGAAAGCGCGGTCATGGGCGATGTGGAGCGGGCCCTGGAGACGCTCGGCGCGCTCAAGGCCCTGGGGGCGAGCCTCAGCATCGACGATTTCGGGACGGGCTACTCCTCCCTGAGCTACCTGCGCCGGTTCCCCTTCGATTTCATGAAGGTGGACCGTTCCTTCGTCATGGCGGCGGACGAGAGCCCGGAGAATGTGGAGATCATCCGCACCATCGTGTCCCTGGCCCATTCCCTGGGTAAGGAAGTGGTGGCCGAGGGCGTGGAGACGGCCGGGCAGCTGGCGCTCATGCGCGAACTGGGCTGCGAATACGCCCAGGGCTATCTGTTTTCCAGACCGCTTCCGGCCGCCGAAGCCGAGGCCTTTCTCCTGTCCGGGAAGCGCTGGTAGCCGGGCGCCCGCCGGGTTCGCGGCGAAGGCCCGCCCATGGGGGACGCAGGGACGGCGCGTTCCGTTTACGGTCCCGTCAACCGGCGCCCGCGTCCTTGAGAATGCGCAGGACCGCGTCCTTGCGCTGCTCGAGAATCAGCAGAAACACCTCGGAGCCCTTGCGCCTGCGCTCCCACCATTCCGGCTCGGCCAGGGCGAGGATGGCCTCGGCCGCCGCCTCGCGCCTGGCCTGCGGGACCATGCGGATGCGCGCGAGGCACAGTTCCCTGGCCTCGTCCCGTTTTTCGTCCATTTGCGGCGCCGCTGGCGCCGGGCGCTTTTTCATCGCGGCCTCCAAGCCTTTCCGGGTCATACCCGGGCGCGTTATGAGGCGTTCTTCCGGGCGATGACGAAGACCATGCCCCGGACGGTTTCCTCGAACTCCACGGAAAATCCCGCACGGACGAGCAGGGCGTCCACTTCCGGCCGCCGCAGCCTGGTTTTGCGGTAGCAGCTTTTCTCGAACCGCCAGGCGGTTCCGTCCCTGAACCAGACCAGGTCGCAGGCCGTGATATGCTCCTCGCCGTATTCCAGGGCGCAGGTGAAGAGGAGATCGTCCCCGGAACAGACGGGCAGGAACCGGTCCGCTCCGGTCAGCGCCGTTTCCTGGTTGCGGTAGGACAGGATGAAACGGCCGCCGTCCTCCAGCATGCCGCGCACGCTCGCGAAAAACGTCCCCAGCTCCCGAGGTCCCGCCAGATGGGACAACGTGTCGCCCATGCAGACCGCAAGCTCCAGGGGCGCGGGAACCAGGGCGGCCGCCTGCCGGATGTCGCCCTGCGCGGCCGAGACGTCGAGCCCCCGGGCGCGCTCGCGAAGCTCCTCAAGCAGCGTGTCCGAAAAATCCACGGCCGTGACCGAAAATCCCGCCCGGGCCAGGGGGACGGTCTGAAATCCGCTGCCCGCGCCCAGGTCCGCCGCCCGTCCCGAGCTTCCGGGCGCGATGCCGTGGCGCTGGAAAAAGGCGGCGTTGTCCGCCGCCCGGGCTTCGAACCCGCCCATGGCCCTGGAGTAGCATTTCGCCAGGAGCGTTTCGTAATGTGTTTTGATGGGATCGTTCACGGTTGTGGCCTCACTGGAAAAGGGCGTAGGAGGAGGAAGAGGGGATCACTTGGAGGACAAGTGGAGGATGTCCTTGGTCCAGGCCGACGCCTCGAAATAGCGTTTGGCCGCCTTGTCGGCGGGGAGGTTGAAAAATCGCAGGGTTTCCGTCGTGTGTCGCCAGTCGCCGGTCTCGATGCATTCGGCCAGGCGCAGGGCTTTTCTGGGCGGATTCTGGATGCCGAGCAGGGCGGCCGCCAGGCGATGGTCCAGGGGCAGCTCCTGCGTGATCTTGTCCATTGACATGCCGAGCAGCGCGTCCAGCCTGGAAAAGAGCCCCAGCAGGAACATGCCGTCCGCCCCCAGGGGGGCTTGGGGCATGTCGGCCGTGGTCAGCTCCAAAAAACGGGCCCGTTGCAGGGATTGGTAGGTGATCTCCTCGGTCAGGGAGGAGCTGGCCATGTCCGACAGAACCACGGCCATGAGCCATTGCCGGAGCGGCCTCTGACCGAGCAGATTCACGGCCTGGGCGATGGACGTGACCTGGTTGCGGAAATAAAAAGCGGCGGAGTTGAGATACTTGAGCAGGCGGTAGCTTAAGCCCATGTCCTTGGCGATGATGTCCGAGACGTCCGAAACCAGGTAGTCCGGATCGACCAGGCGGCCCAGGAGCCTGGCCTTGGCCACGACGCCGGTGGGCGGCTTGCGGCCTTCCATGGTTTCCGGCCTGCTGAAGAAAAAACCCTGGAAATACGAAAAGCCGAGCGTTCTGGTCAGCTTGAACATGTCCTCGTTCTCGACCTTCTCCGCCAACAGGGCCGCCTCGAAGCGGCGCAGCCTCTGCGTGAGCCGGATAAGCTGCGCCCGCTCCATGCCGAGAACGTCAACCTTGATGACGTCGGCCAGGGCCAACAGCTCGTCAACGCCTTCCTGGCCGACGAAATCGTCCAAAGCCAGCATGTATCCGGCTTTTTTCAGGTTGTTGCAGGCGTTGATCACCTGGGGCAGCGGACGCACGGTTTCCAGAATCTCCACCACGCACAGTTCCTTGGGCAGCGCCAAGGGCGATTCCGACAGGATCAGGCTTTCGGGAAAATTGACCAGCATCCGGGTCGGGGTTTTCATGGCCGTAAGCGCCATGCCGAAGCCGTCGGCGATGACCTGGGACGTGGCCGCGTCCGCGTCCGTCACCACGGCGGCGCGCGCCGCCGCGCTGTGACGGTAGAGAAGCTCATAGGCGTATATGTTCTGTTCCCGGTCGAAAACAGGCTGCCGCGCCACGAAAATGGGCTCGAAGGCAGTCTTGTTCTGGAGCGTGTCGCTTGCCATGAACAAAGCTTATGAGGGCCCCGGGAAAAAATCCAGAGGAAAGAGCCTAGACCCCTTCCTGATTGAAAAAACGGCGGACCAGACAGACGTATTCCGTGATGCGCGAAAGCGGTTTCTCCTCGATTTCCAGGAACCGGAGGCCGAATTCCACATGTTTTTTCTTTTGAAGAATGCTTTTGATTTCTCCGCGTATGTACAGGTCGTCCTGGTCGCCTGTGATTCTGAACAGACAAAAGGCTTCCTTTGCGTCCTGAAGCGCGGCGGTCACATCCTCTCCGGCGGCATCCAGGGCGAACCGGGCGCCGCTTGCGGACAGGTTGATCATGAATCCTTGATGCTCCAGGCCTTCAACGAAGATGGAGCTCTTGAAAAAACAGGTCACGCGTTCGTCATGGCGCAGGTTGATGACCTCGATCCGCCAGGGGTAGCTCAAAAACAGCAGGGGATAGGGTTTTCTCGCCACCGCCGCGACAAAGGTCTGAAATCCGCAAATATTGTAGTCCTTGTGCAGATAGCGGGCCGTGAGCGGCTGTTCCGGCAAGAGACAGTCCCGCACATCCGTCCTGCCGGGCAGGACCAGGATGAGATACTCGCCTTTGCGCACGCCCAAATACTCGCCCCAGAAGCGGAGCGGCGGACAGTCCATTTCCAGCAGAATCTTCGAGCCGGGGGCAAGCGCGAAGGCGTCGCCGCTTTCGACCTGCGCCCGTTCGGTCTCGACCCGTGCGGCCGCCTCTGCCTCATGCCGTGCCTTGTCCGTCATACTTCCCTCCAGGAGCGGGTTATGGAGAGAACGCCGAGTATCGCTTCCTACCAACAATTCCGGGGCGGGGCAATGCGGAAACGAGAAATACGGCCGTACGTGAAGCGAAGGCGCTGCGACGCCCCGGACCCTTCCGCCCCACGGAGCGCTGAAAACCTGCGAGCGCCATGAAACGTTAAAGCCCCAGGGCATTCCGATACCCTGGGGCTTTGGCTTTTTCATGGCGCCGCGATCAACGGACCGGGCGCTCGAAAAAACGCGCGGGCGCATGCCGCGGGATTGGAGGCGTCCGTCAGGCCGTCGCGCTCGAGGCGGCAAGGACGGCCCGTTCAACGGCTTCGGCCAGCTTTCCCGGCCCGTCCGGCGCTTCGAGCGCCTCTTTTTCAAAAGGCGTCAGCCCCGCGAGGGCGAGTCCCTCCCAGGAGGCCAGCGCCTTTTCGGCCTTGCCCATGCGCCACAGGCAAAGTCCCTGATAGGCTCGGGACAAGGCGTCCTCCCGGTCCCGTTTGAGCAGGGTCTCGAACTCCACCCTGGCCTGCACGTAGCGCTCCAGGGCGAAAAGCGCCCGGCCCAGACGCCGTCTGGCCTCCGCATGGCGCTGCCAGGCGCGCACATAAGGCCGCAAGGCCTCCACGGCGGCTTCGTAATCGCCGGCCTCCAGGGCCTTCGACCCCTCCTCGAAACGCGGATCAGGCTCCTCGGGCGTTTCGGGAATGGCCGGTTCGGGGGTTTTGGGGCCGCGCCCCGCAAGCGCCTTGAACATGCCGCGCCGGTCCATGACCGGGGCCTTTTTGTCTTCGGACATGACCGCCTCCAGGAGACGCCCGTCAGCCTGTGACCACGGGCAAAAGCTCCACGGTTTTCTTGTCGATCGAAAGATGGACCGCGTTGTCCTCGTACCGGTCCACCAGACTCACGGGAATCTCGATGGTCCGCTTGCCCCATAGATGGCCTTCCACCATGACCAGATGCGTGATCCGGCCCGTGCGGCGCTCCACAAGATACTCGTCCACCTTGCCCGCCTTGCCGTCCGTGGCCATGACGGCGGCGTGGCGGCGCAGGGCCACGGCCCCGTCGGGGATGGCCTCGCGTTCCACCGTCCAGCTGGCGGGCGCGAGCGGCAGGGTCTCGTGCTCCTCCTGGGCCATGTGCATGAACATGTTCGGGGGCAGATAGTCTTCCTGGATGAACGGCTTGAGCTTGTGGAAGTCCTTTTTCGAAAGCCGAAGGACAACCTGTCCCTTCTCCGCGCTTTCCACGAATTTTTCCGGCACGAGCCGTTCGGCGTTGGGGCTTTCCGCCGCCCGGACCACAAGCGTCGTGATCCTTCCGGCCACCACGTTCACGATGACGTTCTCCACCCGGCCCAATTCGCCGTCCAAACCGATAACCGGGGCATGCAAAGCGATATCCATGCGTCGACTCCGTAGCGTGCTGAATGTGAAGAGAAAAAAGCGCCTCCGGCGCCAGGGGGAAGGGGAGGAGAACCCTTTCTTTTTTCACGAAAAAAAGAAAGGGTTCTCCAGATC
>CALGYO010000123.1 GCA_937934715.1 uncultured Desulfovibrionaceae bacterium
CACCCAGGAGCAGTGCTCCCGGATGCAGGTCATCTGGAAGAGGAAGGGGTTGAGCCCGGCCCGCAAGCAGGCGTTTTGAAAGGTCTTTTCGTGAAGTCTCGGCGAGCAGGAGGCCACCACCACCCGGTTGAGGCCCTTTTCCCGGATGTCCCGGATGATGGTTTCCTGACCCGGGTCCGAGCACATGAATTTGTAGTCCCTGGCCACGGACACGTTTTTCAGGGTCGAGGCGTAGCCCGCCACTTTTTCCACATCCACCTTGCCGGCGATGTTCGTGCCGCAATGGCAAACGTAGACTCCGATCTTGTTGGCCATCTTGCGCGCCCCCTTTGCTGGCGGCGGCGGACCGGCCGGATTCGGGCCTGGCCGCGCCGCGTGGTGATCGCTCCGGGAAGAACCCCGAAGGCGCGGCCGGCCGGGGGAGGTCTCTCCCGCCATCCGGATTCGCCGCGCGCCGGAATCGTCTTGCCGGAATCCAAGAAGCGTACCCGGCGGACCTTTCGCCGGAAATCCAGCGGGTTGAACCGGAAGAGCCCCTGTCCGGCGCCGGATAGACGCGGGGTTTCGGGGCGTATTGTCTTGCCCGGAAAGAATATTCTTCTTTCGCAAGACGCCGCGCGGTCCGGCGCGAGCCCCGGACGTTTTTTGGCTGAAATCAATAAGGAAATGCGGAAACCGGGAGCGGGAGGCGCAGGGGCGGGTGGATTGTCTTGTCTCGCAAGACAATATGCGCGGCCGATCGTTTCTCCGGGAGCGCATTGACAATTCACCGGGCCGTGCTACGAAAAGCGTAGCTCCAGATCGCCCTGTTCCTGAAGAAAAACCGGGGAGGGTTCGTGAAACGTTCCGGCGTCCGCGACGCGGCGCCCCGTTCGGGCGTCCTCTTTTGCGAGAAAGCCCTGCGCAGACGCGCCCGCGTCACGCCGGGGGGAAGGAGGAGCGCCGTCCGCGACGGCCAGGAGCGGGACCGGCGTCCAGAGGCCGGGGCGCCGTTTTTCCCGCCGCTTCCGCCCGGGGAGCATTTCGATTACGCCGCGCTCATCAGCCCCGAGGGCCTGGTCCTGGCCAGCGACCCCGAACTGCCCGGCCGTCTGGGAACCACGCCGGAAGCCTTCATCGGCGCGGACATCTATTCGTTTTTCGAGCCCGGCGTCGCCGAGGAGCGGAAGCAGGCCGCCCAGGCGGTCCTCAGTTCCGGCGCGCCGTTGCGCTACAAGGAGGCCTCCCGCCCGGGCCGGGTCTACGACATGCGGATTCTCCCCATCCGCGGCCGGGAGGGCGCCGTCCATGCCCTGGCCGTCCTCGTCAACGACGTCACCGCCGAGAACCGGGCCGAGGAGCGCAGGCGCAAGCTGGCCGCCGCCATCGAGCAGGCGGTGGAGGCCGTGGTCATCACGGACAACGAGTTCACCATCGAGTACGTGAACCAGTCCTTCCAGGCCATGACCGGCTATTCCAGGAAGGAGGCCGCCGGACGGAGCGTGGGCGGGTTTTTCAAGGGCAGGCTCCAGGAGGAGAAATTCCGCCGCTGCGCCGCCCTGCTCCAAAAGGGGGAGGTCTGTTCGGACCGCTTCCTGCTCGTGGCCAAGTCCGGAGAGGTCTGCGTCTGCGACCAGTCGGCCTCGCCGGTCAGGGTCAAATACGGCGTCGTCCTCGGCCACGTCTTCATCTGGAGGGACGCCACCCAGGTGGCCAAGCTCGAAAAACAGCTGCGCCACGCCCAGAAGGTGGAGGCCGTGGGCGCCCTGGCCGGGGGCATCGCCCATGATTTCAACAACATCCTCGGCCCCATCATCCTGCACGCCGAACTGTGCCTGAGCAAGATTCCCCAGGACCATCCCCTGCGCGGCTCCCTTCCCGAAATCCTGGACGCGGCCAGGCGGGCCAGGCGTCTGGCCGAACAGCTTCTCTATCTGGGGCGCGGCCGGGAAAAGGACGAACCCATTCCCTTCAATCTCGGCGCCCTGGTCAAGGAATGCGTCAAGCTCCTGCGCTCCGCCCTGGCGCCGGGCATCAACGTCCGGGTCGGGATCGAGCCGGGAAGCGACCTGACCCTGGCGGATCCGGACCAGATCCATCAGGTCATCATGAATCTCGCCACCAACGCGGCCCACGCCATGCGGGAATTCGGCGGCGACCTGACCTTTTCCATCGCGGCGGAGTCCGTGGACGAGGCGGATTGCGGCGAAAGCCACGGTCTTCCCATTGGCCGGTATGTGCGTCTTTCGGTGCGCGATTCCGGCCACGGCATGAGCCCGGCCTTGCTGGAGCGGATATTCGAGCCGTTTTTCACCACCAAGGGCGGCGCGGGAGGAGCGGGGCTGGGGCTCAGCGTTGTGCGCAACATCGTGAACCGCATGGGCGGGGCCATCGAGGTGGAAAGCGAACCCGGCATGGGGACGAGCTTCCACGTGTTCCTGCCCGGGGCTCCGGCGGCCGGGCCGGATTCCCCCGCGCCCGCGAAACGGCCCGCCCGGCCCGTGAAGCCGCTTCGGATTCTTTTCGTGGACGACGACGAGGATTCGGCCGGAGGCGTGGCCATGGCGCTCAAGGGCATGGGCTACGCCGTGGAATGCCGGGTGACGGCCTCCGAGGCCCTGACCGCCTTTTTACGCGGCCCGGAACGCTACGATCTGGCCATGCTCGATCTGGTCATGCCCCACATGAGCGGCCTGGAGCTGGCCGAGGAGATGCTGCGCGTACGGACCGGCCTGCCGGTGATTCTCTTTTCCGCCTACGCCGGCAAGGTTTCCCAGACGGAGCTCGAACGCTGCGGCATCCGGGCGTTTCTGCCCAAGCCCTTCGACCTGGCGGACCTGGAGGAGGCCATCCGCCGGGCGCGCGACCCCGGGAACGGGTAGCGCGGGCGGTCCGCCGGTTTTTTGGGGATGGCTCTGGCAAATGCGGCGCTGACCGTGTAAACAGTGCGTCATATGGCCAACATCCTCATCATCGACGACGACGTCAGCTTCTGCCGCGCGCTCGAGGCCGTGATTGCGGAACTGGACCTGAGCGTCGAACTGGCCCACACGCTGGCGGACGGACTGGGCAAGATCCGGCGGGGCGGCTGCGACGTGATCATTCTGGACGTGGTCCTGCCCGACGGCAACGGCCTGGACGCCATCGCCGAAATACGCCAGTCCCCGGGACTTCCCGAAGTCATCATCCTGACCGGCTCGGGCGATCCGGACGGGGCGGAGCTGGCCATCAAAAGCGGCGCCTGGGACTACATCACCAAGCC
>CALGYO010000124.1 GCA_937934715.1 uncultured Desulfovibrionaceae bacterium
GGATGGACGGAGGGATCGGCCCCCTTGGCCAGTTCGGCGAGCATTTCGTAGAACTTGTCGGCATAGGGGCGAAACCGCTCGATGCGCGCCTGGGCGCTGCGCAGCTTGGCCGAGGCCACCATGTTCATGGCCTTGGTGATCTGCTTGGTCTTTTTGACCGCGGTGATCTTGTTTTTTACGTCTTTGAGCGCAGGCATGGCTCCCCCTTTAGGCCTGTCGTTGCGTTGCGAAAAACGCGCTTGTTTTCGGCAACAGCCCGATTAAGCCTTGAAGCCCTTCTTGAACTCTTCGATGGCCGCGCCGATTTTGGCGATCAGGCCGTCGTCGAGCGCCTTCTTGTCCCGGATTTCAGCCAGGATGTCGCTCTTGGCGTTGTGGAAGTACTCCTGCATGGCTTCCTCGAACTTGCGCACGGACTCGACCGGCACGTCGTCCATGAAGCCGCGGGTGCCGGCGAACAGGGAGATGACCTGCTCGGCCACGGTCATAGGCTTGTACTGGGGCTGCTTGAGCAGCTCGACCATGCGCATGCCGCGGCTGAGCTTCAGCTGGGTGGCCTTGTCCAGGTCGGAGCCGAACTGGGCGAAGGCGGCCAGTTCGCGGTACTGGGCGAGGTCGAGGCGCAGCGTGCCGGCGACCTGCTTCATGGCCTTGACCTGGGCGGCGCCGCCGACGCGGGAGACCGACAGACCGACGTTGATGGCCGGGCGGATGCCGGCGTTGAACAGGTTCGGCTCGAGGTAAACCTGACCGTCGGTGATGGAGATGACGTTGGTCGGGATGTAGGCCGACACGTCGCCCGCCTGGGTCTCGATGATGGGCAGCGCGGTCAGGGAGCCGGCGCCGAGCTTGTCGGACAGCTTGGCGGCGCGCTCGAGCAGGCGCGAGTGCAGGTAGAAAACGTCGCCGGGGTAAGCTTCACGTCCGGGGGGACGGCGGAGCAGCAGGGACATCTGGCGGTAGGCCACGGCCTGCTTGGAAAGGTCATCGTAAATGATGAGGGCGTGACGGCTGTTGTCGCGGTGGTACTCGGCCATGGTGCAGCCGGAGTAGGCGGCGATGAACTGGAGCGAGGCCGGTTCGGACGCGGTGGCCGAAATGATGGTGGTGTATTCCATGGCCCCGTAGCGGCGCAGGGTCTCGGCGACGAGGGCGACGGTGGACTTCTTCTGGCCGATGGCGACGTAGAAGCAGTACACGCCCTGTCCCTTCTGGGCCAGGATGGCGTCGAGGCAGACGGCGGTCTTGCCGGTCTGACGGTCGCCGATGATCAGCTCGCGCTGGCCGCGGCCGATGGGCGTCATGGCGTCGATGGCCTTAAGGCCCGTGTTCATCGGCTGGTGGACCGACTTACGGGCGATGATGCCGGGCGCCTTGATTTCGACCTCGCGGGTCTCCTTGGCGTCGATGGGTCCCAGACCGTCGATGGGATTGCCCAGGGGGTCGATGACGCGGCCGGCAACGGCTTCGCCGACGGGCACCGAGAAGATCTTGCCGGTGCGTTTGACCGGGTCGCCTTCCTTGATGTGGGTGTCCTCACCGAGAAGGGCCACACCGACGTTGTCCTCTTCCAGGTTGAGCACCAGACCCATGACGCCGCCCGGGAATTCCAGCAGCTCCATGGCCATGGCGTTCTGCACGCCATAGACGCGGGCGATCTGGTCGCCGACGGACAGCACCGTGCCGGTCTCGCTCATTTCCACGCGAGACTCGTAGTTTTGGATCTGCTGTTCGATGATCTGGCTGATCTCTTCCGCTTTGATTTGCATGGCCCTACTCACCCCTCTTGATTTGTTCTTTCAATATTTCAAGTTGGGCGCGAAGGCTCGCGTCCAACACCTTGTCGCCGACCTTGAGGAGCACGCCGCCGAGGATGGCGGGATCGACGCCGAAGGACAGAACCAGCTTCTTGCCGGACTGTTTTTCGAGCTTGGCCTTGATCTGGTCCTGACGCTGATCGGAGAGCGCATACGCGGTGACGAGCTGCCCGCGCAGCACGCCCTCTGCCTCGTCCAACAGGGTCCGGTAGTAGGCGGACACTTCGAGGACGAACGCCAGACGCTCCTTGTCGGCCAGAAGCGACAGGAAGTTGACCACCATGGGCTTCAGGCCCAGCTTGCCCACCACACCGGCCAGCACCGCCTTCTTGTCTTCGGCGGCAACGACGGGGTTGGCAAAGACCTTCAGCAGGTCCGGGGACGCCTCAAGGACGGAGGCAAAGGCCTCCATGTCCTTGCCGTACTCCGCCGGGGCCTTCTTGCCGGCCTTCTTGGCCAGCGCGAAGAGCGCCTTGGCGTAACGGCGCGCGACGATGTTGCCGGTCAATTGAACACCACCTTTGTTAAGTATTCATCCACAAGCTTTTCCTGGTCCTTGGCAGTGAGCTTCTTCTCGAGCATGGCGGTGGCGGCGCCGACCACGGCGTCGGCCAGTTCGGCACGCAGCTTCTGCGCGGCGACGCGGCCTTCGGCCTCGGCGGCGGCGACGGCCTGCTCGCGGATCTGCACGGCCTTGGCTTCGGCGGCGGCGACGATGGAGTCGCGAAGAGCCTCGCCCTGCCGGCGGTACTCTTCCTCGATCTTCGCCTTCTCCTCGGCCAGGTTGCTGATGGAAGCCTCGATGTCGGCCAGGCGCTTGGCGGCGTCGGCCTTGCGGACGTCAAGATCGGACAGCTGGTTCTCGATGCCCTGGCTGCGCCCGCGGAAGAAGCCCACGATCTTCTTGCCCGCCAGCTTGGCGATGACGCCGAAGACCAGCACGAAGTTGATCACCCGAAACAGGAAGTCCTTCCAGTTGAGCCCGTGATGCGCCGCTTCCGCGCCGCTCTCGGCGTCCCCCGAGGCGTAGGCCACGGCGGCCACGCCGAGGACGAGGGCCACGACGGCGATGAGGTGGAGCCTTTTCAATTGAACCCTCCCTTTCCTTGAGAAATCCACGTAAACCCCCGGAACCCTAGGCCGCCAGCACTTTGGCCACAGCCTTGGAAGCCAGACCCGACACTTTGCCCTTGAGCGCCTTATCCGCGGCATCCGACTGGGCGGCGATGTCCGCCCGAGCGGCTTGCACCTTGGAGGCCGCCTCGGCGGCCGCGGCGTCCAGAATCGCCTTTTCCTTGGCCTGTCCCTCTTCCTTCATGGCCATGCGACCGGCAGTGGCGGCGGCGCGCGCAGCGTCAAGGGCCGCTTCGTAGTCCTTGAGCTTGCCGTCGGCGGAGGAGGTGAACGATTCGATGCCTTCCAGCTGGGAGGCCATGAATTCGGCCCGTTTCTTGAGCATGCGACGGATGGGCCCGATGAGGATGACGTTGAGCAGGATCAGGATGAGCAGAAAATTGACGACTTGGACGAAAAACGTGGCGTTTAAGTCAATCATCGGCGCCCTCCGGGAGGTTGTGAAAATTTTTGCAAAGTCAGCAAGCGGCTGTAGCGAATTTGGCCCGGCCTGTCCAGCCCTTTTTGACAAATTCCGCGACGGCCGCAAGCCGCAAAACCCGCATCCGGCTTGCCTTTACGGCTTATTCTTCAAGGGGTTGCAGCGTTCCGGCAGGCAGGTTCGCAACCGGTGCGGACGCCGCAGGACGGGCCGCGTCCATGACCACGGCCCCCTCCAGGCAGCCGCCCTCCTCCACTTCCAGAACCGGCGTGCGCACCGACCCGGTGAGCCGGCCCGTACGCGTGACCGTGACCTTGGCCGCGGCGGCGACCTCGGCCGCGACGTCGCCGCCGCAGGAGAGCCGCCCCACCGCGACGCTGCCCGTGACCCTGGCCTTGCTGCCGACGATGAGCGTGCCGCCGGAGACGATCTCCCCGTCGAACACGCCGTCCAGGCGCACCACGCCCTCAAACGCCAGCCGGCCCGTGAAAAACGTCCCGGCGCCCAAAAAGGCGTTGATGTCGTGCTTGCCCACGGGATCCTCCGGCGGCCGGCATGGCGAACCACCCCGCGCGCCGTGCCGACCCCCTCCCGTGCTAGCCCTTCTTGAAAAGGAAGCGCCGCATGGAGACGTTGACGACGATGCCCACGAGGGTGAAGTTCACGATGGTGGCGCTTCCCCCGTAACTGATAAACGGCAGGGGAATGCCAACGACCGGCATGATGCCGAGCACCATACCCATGTTGATGAGGATTTGCCAGAAGAAATAGAAAAAGACCCCGGCTGCGAGATAGCTGCCGAAACGGTCTTTCGCGTTCCTGGCCGTCATGTAGAACTGAAGCAAAAACAGGCAGAAAAGCGCAAGCAAGACAATGCCGCCGACAAAGCCCCATTCCTCGGCGAACACGGCCACGGCGAAGTCCGTGTGCTTTTCCGGCAGATAGCGCAACTGGCTCTGCGTGCCTTCCAGAAAACCCTTG
The DNA here is from genome assembly GCA_937934715.1 of uncultured Desulfovibrionaceae bacterium. Lineage (GTDB taxonomy): Bacteria > Desulfobacterota > Desulfovibrionia > Desulfovibrionales > Desulfovibrionaceae > CALGYO01. The sequence continues at coordinate 4,354 of CALGYO010000124.1, forward strand.
CCCCACATCTGTCCCGAGCCGATGGCGATCTGGGACTGGATGATGTGGTAGCCCGCGCCGAGCGGGTCGCGTTCCGGGTCGAACAGCGTCAGGATGCGGCCCTTCTGGTAGGGCTTGAGGAAGAACCAGCCGCAGGGAATGAGGATCGGCCCGGCGATGGCCAGGGTCTTGAACACCGGCCCGGTCAGGCCGCGGTAGAGGATCAGGCCGCACACCAGCAGCAGGACGTTGAGCCCCGTGCCGAGGTCGGGCTCGACGATGATGAGCCCGGCAATCGGCAGCGACGCGGCCAATATGCCGGCCAGCTCCAGCCAGCCCAGGCGCTCGGAGCGTTTGGA
>CALGYO010000125.1 GCA_937934715.1 uncultured Desulfovibrionaceae bacterium
TACGGCATCGCCATCTGGATGATCGAACACCAGATGGACGTGGTCATGTCCCTGTGTTCCTGGATCAAGGTCGTCGATTTCGGGGCCACCATCGCCGAGGGAACTCCCGAACAGATCCAGAACAATCCCGAGGTCATCAAGGCGTATTTGGGAGACGATACGATATAATGCTGCTCTCAGTCGAAAACCTCCACGTCAAGTACGGCAATATCGAGGCCCTGCACGGCATCTCCTTTTCTGTGGACAAGGGGGAGATCGTCACCCTCATCGGCGCCAACGGCGCGGGCAAGACCACCACGCTGGCCTCCATCATGCGCCTGCCGCCCCCCGAAGCCCCCAAGGTCGTCTCGGGCGATATCAAATACAACGGCCAGAGCCTCATCGGGGTCGAGCCCCACGACGTGGTGCGCAACCTGCACATGGACCTGGCCCCCGAGGGACGGCGCATCTTCGGCAACCTTACGGTGCTGGAGAACCTGACCCTGGCCACCTACGCCCGCAAGAACGAGGCCGAGGGCATAAAGCGCGATCTGGAGCGGGTGTTCACCCTGTTCCCCAGGCTCTCCGAACGTCGCAAGCAGCGCAGCGAATCGCTGTCCGGCGGCGAACAGCAGATGCTGGCCGTAGGCAGGGCGCTCATGACGGGCTGCGATTTCATCCTTCTGGACGAGCCGTCCATGGGCCTTGCGCCGCTTCTCATGTACGAGATGTTCCGCACCCTGAAGCGGCTCAACGAGGAGGACGGCATGACCATCCTGGTGGTGGAGCAGAACGCCAAGGTGGCCCTGTCCTTCGCCCACCGTGGCTACGTGCTCGACACCGGCGAGATCAAGACCTCCGGCACGTCCGAACAGCTCAAAAGCGACCCCGAAGTGAAAAAAGCCTACCTCGGCGGCTGATTGCTTTTTTGCGCGTCCATACTGGCCGCGGTTTCCGTCACGGGAATCGCGGCTTTTCTTTGCCCTTCACGCGCCGTACGCATGCGCTGGGCGGCGGCTTCGGAATCAGGGAGCCCGGGCTAACCGGTTGACCGGAAGAGGTCGAAGGAGGATAAGGGGTTATGCTATGCGCGCAACCTTTTTTCCGGTTCATGATGGCGGCGTTCCTTCTTTTCGGCGCTCTCTCCGGGTGTTCGGATGAGATCGCGACCATCGGGGTCCTGCAATTCGGCCGGAACAACCTGGACACCCTGCAGGCCTTCAAAAAGAACATGGCGGAACACGGCTACGTCGAAGGCGAAAACATCCGGTATGTTTTCGACGGTCCGGCCGCGAACCTCGACGACCTCGTCCCGTGCATGGAACGGCTGCTCAGCCAAAAGCCGAATCTCGTGTTCGCCTCCACCACCCCGGCCGCGAAAACGGCCATAGCCCTGGCCGCCCCCCTGGGATTGCCCGTGGTGTTCGCGCCCGTCAACGATCCGGCGGCTTCGGGCGTGGTCGCCGACCCGCGCCGGCCCGAGGGCGTGGCCACCGGAGTCATGCTGGCCCCGAGCGAAGGGCGGCGCCTTCAGTCCCTGTTGCAGCTCGCGCCGGGCATCCGGCGGGTCTACCTCCCCTACAACCCGGCCGACCCCAGCGCGGCGGCTTCCCTGGCCCAAGCGCTCGAAGCCGCCCCCAGGCTCGGCGTGGAGCTTGTGGTTGAACCCTTTACGGCGGCCATGGACGCCGGAGGGCATCCCTCGGGGATGGAGGAGATCGAGGCGGCGGCGCCGAAGGACGTGGACGCGGTGTTCCTGCCGCGAGAAGGTCTCGTCATGTCACGCATCCTGGATTTCATCGCGTTTTGCGAAAAACGCCGCCTGCCGCTTAGCACCCCCAGGCTGGAGCAGGTGCGCATGGGCGCATTGACGGGATACGGCTTCGTTGGCGAGGCAATCGGCATACAGGCCGCCCGTCTGGCCAGGCGGATTCTGGGCGGCGCGAAGATCGCCGATCTGCCTGTGGAGACCGCCCAGGACTTCATCTTCTTGAACATGGCCGCCGCCGAAGCCATCGGCCTCGATGTTCCCGACGCGTTCCTGCGCAGGGTGAACACTGTGTTTTACGGCCATGATTGACGGGGCGCGCCGTCCGCGAAGCCTGAAGAAGGTTTTTACCGCAAGTTTCATCGGGCTGGCTGTTGGGCCGCTGCTCCTGTTCGGCTCCCTTGGCGGCTGGTTCGCATTCAGGGCGGCCCTGGAAAACGCCGTCCTTTTCGAACAAACCCGGGCGGCGGAAGCGGCCCATGTCCTGCGCAATCATCTGACCGAACTCGAAAGCGAGATACGCGGCGTCGCCAGATTCCAGGATTATTTCTCCCTGCCGCGGGCGCAACGGTTGGACGCGCTGCTTGAAATCATTTCCGGCCAGCCCCTCCTGCGCGACCTGACGCTCGTAAGCGCCAACGGCGAAGAGATCGGGAGCGTTTCCGGGGTTGAAATCCAGGCGTCCGGGGCCGGGCGGAACTGGCGGGATAACCGGCTTTTTCAGGCAGCCAAAACTGATGAGACCGTTCGCTGCGGCGACCCATTCGACGATCCCCAAAGCGGAGAGCCGGTCCTCGACATGGCCATTCCCTTTCCCGACAAGAAAACCGGGGGCGTCAAGGCCGTGATTCTCGCCAGGATCAAGCTGCGCTTCATCCGCGCCTACCTTGAAGATTACGCCCTGGTCCCAGGGGAGACCCTCTACGTTTGCGACGGAGCCGGGCGCATCATCAGCCATCCCGATCCTTCCCTGGCCCTGTCCGGCAGGAAATGGTCCCCGATGGAGGGCGTCATGTTCCAGGAAGACCCCAGGGGCGAGCTGGCGGTGACGGCCTCCGCGCCGTTCGAAGCGGGCGGTACGGTCTTCACCGTGACGGCGGAACGGACGGCGTTCAAGGCGTTCGCCGTCGCCATTCGCAATGCGCTGATCTATTTGGCGATACTCGTTGCGTCCCTGGCCGTGGCGCTTGCGCTGTCCTTTCTCGCCGCGCGGGTGACCACGGAGCCCATGGACCGGGTGACCAGGGCGGCCTGGGCCCTGGGCGAGGGCGATTTGCAAACCAGGGTGGAGGGGGGCGGATTCGTGGAACTCGACGCCATGGCCGAGGCCTTCAACGGCATGGCTTCCCGCCTGCGGGAGTCCCTGCGCGGGCTGACCGTGGAGGTGGGCGTGCGCAAGGCGGCGGAGGAACGGCTGGCCCTGGCCATGGACGCCACGAGCGACGGTCTCTGGGACTGGAACCTCGTGACCGGGGAGGTCTATTTCAGCCCGAAATATTATACGATGCTGGGGTACGTTCCGTACGAACGCCCGTCGTCCTTCGACTGGTGGAGAGAGCTTCTGCGTCCGGATGTCAGGGACGGGATCGTGGAAACGGTCATGCGTCACATCGATTCCGGAGAGCCCTTCGAACTGGAATTCCCCTTGCAAACCAAGGGGGGCGGCTACAAATGGATTCTGGGGCGGGGCAAGGTCGCGGCGCTCGGGTGGGACGGCAAACCCGTCCGGATGGTCGGAACGCACCTGGATATCGACGAGCGTAAGCGGACGGAAGCCGAATTGCGTCTTTGGTCTTGCGTCTTCGAGCATTCCGGCTGGGGCGCGGCTCTGGCCGAGGATCGCGGGGCAAGACTGCGCCTCGTGAACCCGGCTTTCGCCGCCATGCACGGCTATGCCGTGGAAGAGCTGTCGGGAAGGCCCCTGGCCCTGACGGGCGGGGTTTTCCAGGAGCTTTCGCCGGAGGAGCTGGCGGACGTCCTGGCCAGGGAGCCGATTCTCGACCGGGAATCCTGGCAGCGCCGCAAGGACGGAACCCTGTTCCCGGCCCTGGCCGGCGTGAACGTTCTTCGGGGCGAGGACGGCGGACCGGACGTCTGGGTGATAAACGTGCGTGACATCGGCGCCCTCAAACGGACCGAGGAGGCGCTCTACGCGGCCAAGGAGCAGGCCGAGGCGGCCAACCGGGCCAAATCGGCCTTTTTGGCCAATATGAGCCATGAGATACGCACGCCCCTCAATGGGGTCATGGGCATGCTGCAGCTCCTCGGGCGATCGGGGCTCAGCGCGGAGCAGGAGGAAAAGGCGGACTTCGCCCTGTCCTCGGCAAGGCGGCTTTTGCGCCTGCTCAACGACATTCTCGATTTTTCGAGGATAGAGGCGGGAAAGCTGGTCATTGAGGAAGGGCCTTTTTCCGTAAGGGACCTCCTGCGGGAGACCCTGGAGACCTTCCGCCAAAGCGCTCTGGAAAAAGGTGTGGCCATTCGGGCGGTCGCCGACGGCTCACTGCCGGAATCGGTCCGGGCCGACGGCGGCCGCATCCGTCAGGTGCTTTTCAATCTGGCCGGAAACGCGGTCAAATTCTCCCAAAACGGAGAGATCGTACTCGAGGCGTTCGGATTGCCGGGCCGTCCGGAACGGCCGGCTGGCTCCGGCGCCGGGGACGGCGCTGACATGCGCGTCCTTTTCGTCGTGTCCGACCAGGGCAAAGGCATCCCGGACGCGCTCATGGCCCGGCTTTTCGAACCGTTCACCCAGGGGGGCGATGCCTCCGGCGAGGCCTTGGGCGCGGGTCTCGGTCTATCCATCGTCAAACGGCTTACGCATCTCATGGGCGCGGACATGTGCCTGGAAAGCGAGGAGGGCAAGGGCGTAAACGCCTATTTCTGCGCGCCGGTGAAACGCCTCGCCGGGACGGCGGCGCAGGTCCCCGCCCGGGCGGACGACGCGCGGCCCGGCGCCCCGGCGCCGTCGCCGGAGAAAAAGAAGCTGCGCGTCCTCGTGGCCGAGGATGAGGCCATAAACCGGCTGAGCGCCTTGTGCATGCTGCAAAAAATGGGGCACGATCCCGTGGGCGCCACGGACGGGGCGCAGGCTCTCGCGCTGTTGGAGCGCGAAGGAGCGGACTGCGTGCTGATGGACGTGCAGATGCCTGAAATCGACGGCCTGGAAGCGGTCCGCCGGTTGCGCGCCCACGCTAGGCCGGAATTGCGGCGGCTGCCGGTGGCGGCCATGACCGCGTTCGCCATGCAGGGGGACCGTGAACGCTTCCTGGCGGCCGGCATGGACGATTATCTGGCGAAGCCGGTGGAGATGGATGAGCTAGAGCGGGTCGTGGCCAGGCTCGCGCTCCTCGGGAGTCTGAGGGGGGAGGAAGAGTAGGCCCCGCCATCCGGGGGACGGCGGGGCTGGTGAAAGGACGCGGGCGCCCGGCGCCATCCTCTCCGGGGCTTCGGGACGTGACGGAAGGCAAGGGGGCGCGGCCCGCGTTTCGTAGCGCTAGAATTTGTTCTTGGCTTTCAAGACGGCTGTCTTGAGTTCGGCGAAGGCGTTTTCCACGCCTTTTTTCAGGTCGAGCAGGGCGTCGCCGCTTCCCTTGCGAAAAAGGGTCAGCTTGAGCTTGGCGGTTTCGTATTTGTCGAGCATTTTTTGCAGGTCGCCCAAATATCGTTCGAAGAAATCCGGGCCCTTTTTCCTCGCCTCGCTTTCGGCATCCTTAATATGATCCTTCCATTTGCTCAGTTCCTTTTCCATGCTCACGCCGAATTTTTCGTGTTCATCTCCCATAGGGTCCTCCTTGGTTCACCTGACGCGTTGGGATAGGGCGCGGCCAAAATAGACGGCTGTCTCGGCGGTCTGTAAAAATACTGTAACAATTTGTCCATGGAAGGCAAGAATACGGTTTTCGTCAAAAGCTCAGGAAACGCTGGCTATTGATTTCACTCTGGGCTACAAGGATTATTCCCGGGAAAGTCCGGTTCGCGCTGGAGGCGGCTGGCCCGGGTTTCACGGACGAAAACGGACGGACTTCGGGCCGTCTGAAAAGTTTTTTTCGCAAAGGGCGCTTGAGGGGTTTACGGACCGGCCTAAAAAAGCGTACAGCACATGGCCGCTTCACTGCGGCCCGGACGTACGTTCGTCGGCCGAGCCCCCGGGCCGGAACAGGCGCGGGGAATTTCGCCATCTCGCCATGGTCCGGGCGCAACCCGGACAGTCCGCCACCCGGCCGGCGGCCGCAAGGTCAAGGACGAGCGAGAGGTTGCGGAGCGGCGCTGGACGCCGCGTTTTACCGGAAGCAACCGGGAGCACAGGGATGTATATATCCTCATGCGCTCGGAAACGGTTTTTTTTTCACTGGCGCCGGACGAGAAGTGTTGACAAGCCCGAATTTGTCATCTAATTCACTCCGTCTTTGCCATAACAATTGATACGGAGACGGTTATGCCCACTATCAACCAGCTTATCCGCAAACAGCGGGCCAAGGTGGTCAAAAGGAAAAAGACCCCGGCCTTGCAGGCTTGCCCGCAGCGCCGCGGGGTGTGCACCCGCGTGTATACGACCACGCCGAAAAAGCCGAACTCGGCCTTGCGCAAGGTCGCCCGCGTGCGCCTGACCAACGGCGTGGAAGTCACCTCGTACATTCCCGGCGAGGGTCACAATCTGCAGGAGCACTCCGTGGTCATGATCCGCGGCGGCCGCGTCAAGGACTTGCCTGGCGTGCGCTACCACATCATCCGCGGTACGCTGGATACGGCTGGCGTGTCCGACCGCAGGCAGAGCCGTTCCAAGTACGGCTCCAAGCGGCCGAAATAGATTATCAAGAAAACGGACAAGGAGTAGACGCGTATGCCGCGCAAAGGCCCAGTCCCCAAGAGGCAAGTGCTTCCGGATCCCAAGTTCGGCAGCCAGCTCATCACCCGGTTCATCAACCGCCTCATGGTCGACGGCAAGAAGAACGTCGCCGAGGTCGTGTTCTATAAGGCCGTGGAATCCCTGGCCGAAAAGGCCGGAGAAGATCCCATCAAGGCGTTTGAAAAGGTTATCGCCAACGTCAAGCCGCACATGGAAGTCAAGCCCCGCCGCGTGGGCGGCGCCACCTACCAGGTGCCCATGGAAGTGCGGCCCGAGCGCCAGGTCACCCTGGC